>DGNZ01000004.1 GCA_002389175.1 Rhodospirillaceae bacterium UBA4479
GCTGCGGACGAAGACGACGAAGAGGCCGACACGGCCGAGACAGTGGTCTAGGCGCAAACAGTGTCAGAACAAACCCAATATCCATCGACATGGAAAAAACCACCGTTTATCCAAAACCGTTTGCTGCGCTGGTGCTTATGGTTCGGCTTAGCGATTTATCTCGCATTGGCGTTCGGTACGCTCGACGTGAATTGGCAGCGTGTTGCCGAGGGCATTCCGCGCGGCACCAAGTTCTTGTCAGCGTTTTTCCCACCTGATTTTTTCAGCCGGTGGGATTCTATTCAAGACGGCATTCTGGAAAGCATATGGATGACGGTCATTGCGACCGTCGCTGGTATCGCGCTTTCGGTGCCCTTCGGATTGGGGGCCGCACGCAACCTGGCACCCAGACCTGTTTATTTATTCTGCCGTGGTGTGATCGCCGTATCGCGCACATTCCCCGAAATCATCTTGGCTATTTTCGCCGTAAAGCTTTTTGGGTTTGGGCCGTTCGCAGGTTTCATCGCACTTTCCATCGCCACGATCGGGTTTTACGCCAAGCTGTTAGCTGAAGACATCGAAGCCATGGACCCGGGGCAGGGCGAAGCCGTTCGCGCCACAGGTGCGAGTTGGTTCCAATGGGTCAACTACGCCATCCAACCCCAGGTCATGCCGCGCATGATCGGATTGGCGGTGTATCGCTTGGATATCAATTTCCGTGAGTCAGCCGTTGTCGGCATCGTTGGCGGCGGCGGTATCGGGGCCACGCTGCTGACAGCCTTTGATCGTTACGAGTTTGATTCAGCGGCGGCCATTCTGCTGATCATCATCTTTATCGTCATGATCCTGGAATATGCATCGGGTTACCTACGAAAGTGGGTGCAGTAATGGCTGTTATTGACTCAACGGACGGGCCGATCTGGCGCCGCAGAACAACCGGCAAACAACTCGCCATTTGGTGTGGATGGCTGGTCGGTGTCGCCATTGTTGTTTATTGCTTTAAGCTGATTTCCGACAAAACCATATGGATGTTCGTCCTGGATTCTGGGATTCAGGCTGCGGACATGGCGTCACGCATGGTACCGCCAAAGTGGTCTTATATGGACAATCTGTGGCGTCCCGTTTGGGATACCATCAACATTGCAACAACGGGCACTATGATTGCTTTGGTGCTTGCGGTTCCAGTCGCATTTTTGGCGGCCAGCAATACCACCCCGCATAAATCTGTGCGCGCAGTTGCGTTGTTCATCATCGTCTCGTCGCGCTCTATTAATTCATTAATCTGGGCATTAATGCTGGTTGCAATCATCGGGCCAGGCACGCTGGCGGGCATTATCGCGATTGCGCTTCGCTCCATCGGGTTCTGCGCAAAATTGTTGTACGAAGCGATAGAAGAAATCGACGTCAAACAAGTTGAAGCCGTAGAAGCAACGGGGGCCACAGGTGCGCAAAAACTGGCATACGGCATCGCGCCGCAAATCATGCCGACATTCGCGGGCATTTCGGTATTCCGTTGGGACATTAACATCCGGGAATCCACCGTGCTTGGCTTGGTCGGTGCAGGTGGGATCGGCTTGCAATTGGATGCCTCAATTTCGACCCTCGCATGGACACAGGTTTCGCTTATTCTTTTGGTGATCTTAGGAACCGTGATTGTCAGCGAGTGGGTTTCGGCCAAAGTTCGCCACGCTATCATCTGATCATTTCAAAGCTGGCATTTTTGCCTATATTTCATTTATGAAACCGGAAGATGTCAGATTAGGTCGGGTGTACTTCGAAATGCGCGAAGTCGGGAAATATGTGCGCGTCAGTGCCATTGATCCCATCACCAATACCGAAGTCCACATTGCGGGCGACAGGTCTGCCAGCAAAGAAAGACTTAAGCGTGTTGCGATGAACAAACTCCGCTACGTTATAGCCAAAAACTCTCCCGACGATGATGATTCCATCATTGCCTAAAAATACCATTTCGAAAAAAAGGACGTCCAGAACATGAAAATGCAAGGTGCAGTGCTGTATGAAACCGGCAAACCAAGGCCGTACACAACGTCCCAACCGTTACACATCGAAACCCTCGACCTCGAAGGACCGCAGCAAAACGAAGTCCTGGTCGAAATTCGCGCGGCGGGTCTGTGCCATTCGGATCTATCGACGATTGAAGGCATTCGTACGCGTCCATTGCCCACCGTTCTGGGTCACGAAGCAGCGGGCATTGTCCGCGAAGTCGGCCCTGGCGTTACTGACCTTAAAGAAGGCGATCACGTCGTCTAGGTGTTTGTGATGAGTTGCGGACATTGCCAGGAATGCACAACCGGACGCCCGCATCTATGTGGTGCCAGTTTCGAAAGCAAAATGAAGGGTGAATTGGTCGGTGGTGGTAAACGCCTCAGCCTGAACGGCAAGCCCATCAACCATGCTGGTGGGGTATCGTGTTTTGCCGAATACGCTGTGCTCGATCGGGCATCGATGGTGCCACTGCCTAAAGACATCGCGTTCGAAGACGCCGCATTGTTTGGCTGTGCGGTCATTACAGGCGTTGGCGCGGTCCTCAAAACAGCACACGTTAATGCCGGCGAAAGCGTCGCGGTGTTTGGCCTGGGCGGGGTCGGGCTGTCAGCCATCATGGGCGCTGTGATTGCCAATGCTGAGCCGATTATTGGCGTCGATCTTCATACTGAGAAACTGGCACTGGCCAAATCACTGGGTGCGCACATCTGCCTAAATGCAGGCGAGGGGACGGAACGCGTCGCCGAAGCCATCAAAGACGCGACCAATGGCGGTGTTCTCCATGCGATTGAGCTATCAGGAACCGTCAAAGGGCTTGAAGCCGCCTATGCGTCACTGAGACTGGGAGGCACTGTGACGGTAGCCGGATTAGCTCCAGCCAATGCCAGCTTTGATATTTCACCCTATATGCTGGCAGCCAAGGAATTCCGTATACAGGGCTGTTACATGGGCAGTTGCTCAGCACCTGACGACATGCCGCGCTTTATTGAGCATTACCGAAACGGTGAATTACCAGTAGAACGCCTGCGCACGGGTTTCTTGGGACTTGATGGCATTAACGAAGGGTTTGAGAACTTGGCATCGGGCGAGGCCATTCGGCAGATATTAAAGCCGCATGGGTGACCGCTTCGCAAGAAGATGCTGAATCAAGTTAAGCATGACGTCCATTGATACTCTCACCAAAAAAAACACTAATCGTCATGCTGAACTCGCTTCAGCATCCATTTCAATCCCAGCACAATCGACTGCTTGCAAAAATGGACCCTGAAATAAATTCAGGGTGACGTTAAATGCCCAGAAAGTCGCCGTGTTCTAAGGAATATTGAACAATTTAGAATAAGCTACTCACACCGCTTCGGTGGCAACGTCTCAAACTGGACGGCAGACAGGTTCAGCTGAAAGTCTCCAAAATCCTGAATAATCCTTTGCGCGACACCGTCTTCGCGGAAATCGACTTCGATCTCAAATTCAGGTAAGTCGCCTGCGTTTATTGTCGGGAAATAGGCCAGCCGCAAGCGCCACACCGGTGATGTTGGCAATTGCCCCAAGCTGGCAGCCTGAAAGGCATCAGCATTGCTACGGATCACAGGAACCTGCCGACTGCCTGCGATAATTTTTGGCTTGGCGTTTGGTGTGTCTGACAATGCCATTACGCGGCCAATGACGAACACATTCACGCGGTAAGGGTTCTGTTCACTCGCACCATCAAACACAATGTCGGAAAACTGGGTTTTGCCTTGGCGTGCGCGTTCCAGTACGGATTTCAAATGCGCGGTTGGAAACATCGCAGACTTGGACATATGCTTGTCTTCGGTGTCGGTTTCATATGTGGCCGTTGACCCGCGCACAGTTCGCCAGGCATTACCGGCCAATGCATCGATCACCAAGCCGTTATGTTTATGCTCAACATCGAACCGGAATCGCTCCCCACCAAATTCTTCATTGCTTTCGTATGTCCACGTCGTCTCAACGTCATCGCTGCCATCTTGCAGCCCATGGGTGAGGCGTAAAAAGACCCGGGTCTCGACTTCCCAATCAGAACAGGTTTCTTGGAAGCGATAAAACATCTGTCCACCAGCGGCTTGGACCGATGCCCCCGACGCGGCCTTACCGAGGCTCATCTTATATACAACACGATGACTGAGAAGCGGCGATTGAACAGCTGCGGTAGCCGTTTTATGAGGTATGCCTTGAGTTTCACCAGCATAGACAGGAGCCGCCAGCACGATAGATGCCGTGATAGCGAAAGAACTGAATAGTCCCACCATGGATGTCTGCACAGCGTGTCGGCAGATCACATTAAATTCTCCAATTTCCCCTCAATTAGCTTAGCGGTAACCGTGAACAGATGTCTACGCGCGATCAACTGCAGCGCGGTAGAATCTGGTCCACCCGGCAATTCTTGCCGGGCAGAAAACCAACAAGAAACCTGTTAACGATCCGTAAACCATTACATCACAACGACTTAGCTGATGGCATGCCGATTGCTCCGTTTTAGACAACTCAGGATCCGTTCGGTCCAAAATTATAAGGAGCAGGGCATGACCGTCATTAGAAAGTCAGACACACCAGCACCACTGGATATTTCGCGTCTCAATGTTGGCCCACCACTCGCTGATGATGACGGCCCTAATGTTAACCGTGGTGGTGCACTCGTGGCACTTGAAGCGCGTATACCCAATAGGCACCGAGAAGATGTTAAACCAGTGGTTCGAAAGGGGCCTCGCCCCGCCATTGCGCCCCCCTCAAAAGGCAACCGTAAGACCGGACCAAACGTCCGTTATCTGTCGCCACGCCAAATGCTTGAGTATAGCCAAAACTTATATGCTGCAGGGATTATAGGGTTCGAAGACTACGAAGCGATGGCATTCCAGCCGGATTTGCATCCTGATTTCAACAAGACCATCGGTGCCTTAACCGGACAGAGCGCTGCACCTGATCGACCCCGCGATTTTATTCGCCACTGGCAGGACCGTTTGAACTACGTTCAGCGCTATTATGCCGCAGATGCATTCGAAGTTCGCCAAGCTATCCGCATTATAAAAGCCCTGATAGCCTTTCCACAGCACGACGATATCATTTTTAATTAGGTCATGGGCTATTGACTTTAGATGGATTGCGCCTATGTAAAGGTATACGTGTTACATTTTTCGTGTGTTACTTGAATGGTCGGCGTGCCGACTAGGTTATTTATCCCCTGACAATGTGAGCCGTTAACGACCCGCCCATCACATGGTGTGAAAGGCGGGAGTGAAACTCCTGTTAGAGGAAATTATATAATGACTACAGGTACAGTAAAATTTTTCAACGCAGCCAAAGGTTTTGGTTTCATCGAGCCAGAAGACGGTTCTAAAGACGCATTCGTACACATCTCTGCTGTTGAACGCGCCGGTATGAGCACACTCAACGAAGGCCAAAAGGTTTCTTATGACCTCGAAGCTGGACGTGATGGCAAATCTTCAGCCGAAAATCTGAAGGCTGCTGACTAATAGATCTGAATACTCCTATTTTGAGTATTCAGCATAGACGACCGACTGATGATGCCCTGGCATCATCGTCTGGAGACTAAGCCGTTGAACCCGTTGGCCGATTTTTGAGCTTAACAGCTTGATGTTTCCGCCGACGGGTCCGGTTTCTCAGAAATTCCCAAATTATATTGCCCGCGATGCGCCCGGCTTTGTCCGAGAGCGCCTGACGCCAGCATATCAAACATCGAGAAAGAATAATGATTAGAGAACAAAACTTTTTGGTCACATATGGCCTACACAATTTCGTCACTTATACCTTGGAACGTGGGAAGCATGTCTTCTTCATCGAAGGCAAGGAAGGGCTAAATATGATCGCCCACGCAAAAACCCTTATCGAAGAAACTTTTGGAAAGTCCGCCAGTATCCGAATGGCATAAATTCTCACGAACTAATTTAGCACGACCGGTACGCGTTCTGTTGGCAGTCGCCCGCAAGATATGGTAGGAACACCCATATCAGGGATGCGGCATAGCCGCGCCATAGACCGCTACCAGAAAGCATCGTGCCATGTCTGCCAAAACCGTTGCCATCGCCTGTGATCACGCAGGGTTTAATCTGAAATCAGTCCTGAAACAGGACCTTGAAGATTTGGGCTATACGCCGTTGGACCTCGGCACCAATGGGCCTGAAAGCGTTGATTACCCAGACTTTGGGCAAGCGTTGGGTGAAGCCATCGCCGATGGCCGTGCCGATATGGGCGTCTTAGTCTGTGGTTCTGGCATTGGCATATCCATCGCAGCAAACCGTAATCCAGCCGTGCGTGCCGCCGTCGTGACCAATTCATTGACGGCGCAACTCTCACGGCAGCACAACGACGCTAATGTTGTCTGTTTTGGAGAGCGATTGGTCGGGTCCGAGATTGCGCGCAACGCCATGAAGGTATTCCTTGAAACTGAATTCGAAGGGGGCCGCCACGCACGTCGTGTCGATAAGCTCTCGGTCACACCTTAACCCACGATCACAAACTGATTTGTAGTCTTACAGAAGGACAACCCAGCAAAATGTCGAATGCCGAGTATCCTAGCGATTTTCACAAACGCTTTTTCAGCGAAACCGTTGAAGAACGAGATCCAGCCTTGTTCAAATCCATTGCTGATGAATTGAAACGTCAGCAAAGCCAGATCGAGTTGATCGCATCAGAAAATATCGTATCGCGTGCCGTCATGGACGCGCAGGGCGGTGTTATGACGAATAAGTACGCCGAGGGTTATCCCGGACGTCGATACTATGGCGGTTGTGAATTCGTAGACGTGGCTGAAAGCCTCGCGATTGATCGCGCCAAGCAACTGTTCGATTGCAAATACGTCAACGTTCAGCCGCATTCCGGTGCACAAGCCAATGGTGCTGTATTTCAGGCATTGCTGAAGCCCGGCGATACCATTTTGGGCATGTCCTTGGCCGCTGGCGGTCACCTGACCCACGGCGCACCACCTGCGCAATCAGGCAAATGGTTCAACGCCATCCAGTATGGTGTTCGCGCCGATGATCACTTGGTAGATTTCGACGAAGTCGAGGCATTGGCCAACGAACACAAACCAAAACTGATTATCTGCGGCGGTTCGGCCTATCCCAGAACCCTGGATTTCAAGCGGTTCCGAGAAATTGCCGACAGCGTTGGCGCACTTTTGCTATGCGACATGGCGCACTTTGCCGGATTGGTCGCCAGTGGTGTACACCCATCGCCATTGCCGTTTGCTGATGTCTGCACCACGACCACGCACAAGACGCTTCGTGGTCCTCGTGGCGGTATGATCCTGTCGAACAGCGAAGACCTGGGCAAAAAATTCAATTCCGCTGTATTTCCTGGCCTCCAAGGTGGACCGCTGATGCACGTTATCGCTGCCAAGGCTGTGGCATTCGGCGAGGCACTTCGTCCAGAGTTTATCGAGTATTCAAAATCGGTCGCAGAAAACGCGCGCGTATTGTCTGCAACGCTTGTTGAACGCGGGTTTGATATCGTTTCAGGCGGTACAGATACGCACTTGGTCCTCGTCGATCTCAGACCCAAAGGGGTCAAAGGCAACGCGGCAGAAGAGAGCCTCGAAGCAGCAAGCATGACGTGTAACAAGAACGGCATTCCGTTCGACCCTGAAAAGCCTTCAATTACATCCGGTATTCGGTTGGGCACACCCGCCGGGACCACGCGAGGCTTTGGCACCGCAGAGTTCAAACTGATCGGCAATCTAATCAGTGATGTTCTTGAAGGGCTTGCGCAGTCGAATGGTGATAATGGGGCGGCAGAAGCCAAAGCCAGCGCCGAAGTCGCGAAGCTTTGCGCCCGCTTCCCAATCTACGCCGATATCAACTAAGTTATTTCAGACCTAAATTCCAAACGGGGGAACTAAAACATGCGATGCCCATTTTGCGGAAACGAAGATTCCCAGGTAAAGGACTCTCGCCCCACAGAAGACAACGCAGCCATTCGCAGGCGGCGGTTTTGCCCCGCGTGCGGTGCCCGTTGGACAACGTTTGAGCGGGTTCAATTACGTGAACTAACAGTCGTCAAAAAAGACGGCGATAAATCACCATTCGACCGCGAAAAACTTGCGCGGTCACTCAGCATCGCACTGCGCAAGCGTCCTGTCCCAGAAGACCGGGTAGAACGCATCGTCAATTCCATCCAACGACGACTGGAAACCTTGGGCGAAAGCGAAATTCCGACAAAAGTTGTTGGCGAAATGGTCATGGAAAACTTGCGTGAACTAGATCAAGTGGCCTTTGTCCGCTTTGCCTCTGTTTACAGAAACTTCAGAGAAGCCAAAGACTTCGAAGAGTTTGTTGAGCAAATAGGTGATGGCGAATCTGATTAATTCGCCATTCTCTGATGATGACCGTGCGCACATGCGTGCGGCATTATCTTTGGCGAAGCGTGGCCTTGGGATCGTTGCCCCTAATCCAGCTGTAGGATGCGTCATAGTCCGACCTGATCTTGGCGTAAACGGTCGCGTGGTTGGTCGTGGCTTTACGCAGTCCGGCGGTCGCCCCCATGCGGAAACCGAAGCCCTAAGACAAGCAGGAGACCTTGCCGCTGGATCTCATGTCTATGTGACGTTGGAGCCGTGCAATCATCACGGCCAGACAGGCCCGTGCACAGTAGCTTTGATCAGCGCAGGTGTCAGTGCAGTTACCATCGCGCTCACCGATCCAGATCCGCGTGTTATGGGGTCTGGGATTGAACGCTTGAAACATGCGGGCATCGTGGTCCGTACAAGCCTTAATGATAATGACGCGCGCCGCATCAATGCAGGTTTTATAAGAGTTCAAGAACACGGACGGCCTTGGGTGACGCTCAAAATTGCGACTTCAGCAGATGGTATGATTGCAGCGGAAAAGGGTGTCCCGCTCTGGATTACAGGTGCTGCGGCCAGGGCACGTGGGCATCTGATCCGGGCCCAGAACGATGGCATTTTAACAGGCGTTGGCACGGTGGTTGCTGATGATCCTCAATTGACCTGTCGATTGCCAGGACTGGAACATCAATCACCACGTCGGTTCATCGTTGATCCACAAGCGCGCATGTCACCCGATGCGCAAATCCTGAAACCATCCAACGACAGCGCCAGTGCGGTCTATGTGGCCGAGGGAGCAGGGCATTCATTCGATAACACAGGTGCTGATATAATCCCAATGCCTGCACAAGATGGGCGTTTCGATATGTCTGTGATCCTTCAAGACTTAGGCACGCGTGGGATCACGCGACTGATGGTCGAGGCCGGGCAAGGCATCAATGATGCGTTCATGGCGGCGGACTTAATTGATGAAATCGCATGGTTTCGCGCCCCGACCAACATCGGAACGGATGGCGTGTCGGTATTTTCGTCCAAAGAAATCGAAAGCCCTGACCAATCAGATGATTTTGAGCGTATAGAAACAATTGACCTTGATGATGACCGATTAGAGCGCTACCTCCGGGTCAGATAAACGATAGAGGCAACGCACCTTATGTTTACAGGTATTGTCAGCGATATTGGCTCGGTCCGGGATATTTCAGGCGAGGGGGATCTTCGCTTTGAGATCACCACATCCTATGACACATCCGGTATCGATATCGGCGCGTCGGTTTCATGCTCTGGTGCGTGCTTAACCGCCATCGAAATAGGTGATGACTGGTTTGCCGTGCAAGTTTCACCTGAAACCCTTGATAAGACGACGGCGTCAGGCTGGTCGGTGGGAATGCCGCTTAATCTGGAACGTGCGCTTCGCATGGGTGATGAACTCGGCGGTCATATCGTGACGGGACATGTCGATGGCATCGGCACAGTCAAAACCGTGACGCCCGTCGCTGAATCCTGGGTGGTTGCGTTCGAGGCACCGCCAGAGTTAGCCCAGTTTATTGCGCCAAAGGGATCAATCACCATCGACGGCGTTTCATTGACGGTTAACAACGTTGAGGGGGCATTTTTTGAAATCAATATCATCCCGCACACCCAACAGGTTACCACGCTTGGAAAATTGACATCTGGCGCTCGGGTAAATCTGGAAATTGATGTGCTCGCACGCTATGTTGCTCGTCTCAAAGAGGTGAACGGGTAAACCGTTGGAACTTAGACAAAAATTTACAGCCCGTGATACAAACCAGTGTTGAAAATATGAACCCACAATCGTTTCTCTCTCCGATCGAAGACATCATCGACGATGCGCGTAACGGCCGCATGTACATCATGGTCGACGATGAAGAACGCGAGAACGAAGGGGACCTGATCATTCCAGGACAAATGGCGACCCCAGAAGCGATCAATTTCATGGCCAAGTTCGGACGCGGCCTCATTTGCTTGGCACTAACGCCTGAACGCGTGCGCCAGCTAGAATTGCCAGCCATGTCTCGGCGCAATGAATCACGCCACGAAACTGCATTCACGGTGTCCATCGAAGCCCGCGAAGGTGTCACCACCGGGATTTCGGCATCGGATCGGGCAAGGACCATTGCTGTTGCTATCGATCCATCCAAGGGGCCTGAAGACATCGCGTCACCTGGGCACGTGTTCCCGCTAGAATCGCGCGAAGGCGGCGTCTTGGTGCGTACAGGGCATACAGAAGCCGCTGTCGATGTGTCTCGGTTAGCTGGGCTCAACGCATCCGGCGTCATCTGCGAGATCATGAATGAAGACGGCACCATGTCGCGTTTGCCGGACCTGATCCCATTTGCGCAAGAACACGGCTTGAAAATCGGCAGCATCGCCGACTTGATCGCCTATCGCCTGAAGAATGATCGCGTTATTGAACTGCAGGCCGAAATGCCATTCGAAAGCCGTTTTGGTGGCGATTGGCGTATGTGCGTCTATGTCAATAAAGTCGCTTATGCAGAACATATCGCGCTTGTTAAGGGTGATGTGACTTTGGGCGCGCCGGTCATGGTTCGTATGCATGCGCTCAACGTGTTGGATGATGTCCTTGGCGATGTCACCAGCGGTAAAAGTGGCGAATTGGAAAATTCCATGCGCATGATTGGCGAGGCGGGGAGCGGCGTTGTCGTCTTGATCCGCGAACCATATGCGCAATCCTTATCTGATCGCGTTCGAAAGCGTATTGGTGAGCAACCAAAGGGGCCGGGCGAACTGCGCGACTATGGCGTAGGGGCACAAATACTGTTGGACTTGGGTGTTAGTGATATGATTTTGCTGTCCAACACCCAGCGAACAATTGTGGGCTTGGACGGTTATCATCTCACCGTAACCGAACAGCGCGCCATTCCGACAAGCGCAGAGTAGGGAAGATCATCATGGCCACGACCACCAATTCCAAGACGGTTCTTGTCATTGAAGCCCGCTATTACGACAAAATCGCTGATAACATGGTTACCGGCGCAACACCTGTTATCGAAGCTGCCGGGCTGACTATTGAGCGGATATCCGTCCCAGGCACTTTTGAAATTCCTGCCGCCTGCGAAATGGCGATCCAGGCAGGTCAGAAGGATCCTCATCTGAAGTATGCAGGTATTTTGGCGCTTGGCTGCGTTATCCGTGGTCAGACCGATCATTATGATCATATCTGCCGGGAAACCAGTCGTGCGATTATGGAAATGACCGTCGATCATCGCTATCCCATC
>DGNZ01000192.1 GCA_002389175.1 Rhodospirillaceae bacterium UBA4479
GCTGGCATTCAGGACAAACTCGGTGGGTATGGCCGCTTGTTCCGCGATCACTAATCACGCAACAAAAATTCTGTTACTTAGTTTCAAACACCCAAACGCCATCCCATTTGTCGGGCGGCGGTATTTTTTTCAGATGCTCCACACGCTCCGCATAAACTTGGCTTGGAGTATCCTTTGGGTGTGTGGCAAGAACACCGGCAAAGGCCTTGTCTGCGGCATCCCAATTTCGGGCACGATAGGCCGTGATCCCTTCTTCAAACTGATCGAGCGAAGGTTTTGATACCTCATCATCAATCACAAGCTCGTAAACGCGGGTCGGCTGGGCCTTACCCTTTACCCTGATCAGGTCGAGTTCGCGCGTCACAAAGCCCGGCCCCGCCAATTCACGGGTCCGCTCGGACAGCATGATATGTGTGCCGTATGCTTTGTTGGCGCCCTCAAGACGCGAGCCCAAGTTCACTGGATCCCCCATAACCGTAAAACTGCGCGATGCAGATGAGCCAACCGTGCCCACAACGACGGTACCTGTCGATATCCCGATCCGAAGATCAATATCCAAATCTTTGGCTGCATCGCCAACCGCGGCGAGAACATCTGAGCGGAAAGCCTCTAGGTGCTGCAGTGCTGATGTGGCTGCACGACATGCGAGTTCTGCATGTTCATTCGGGTTGGTGAACGGCGGCCCCCAATAGGACATCACCGCATCGCCCATGAATTTATCGACGACACCTTTGTTCGCCGAAATGGCTTCGGTCATGTGCCCAAAGAACTTGTTGATCATGATGATCAGGTCATCGGGCGGCAGGGCTTCTGAAATTGATGTGAAACCTTTTAGATCAATGAACATCACCGTCATCTCGCGGCGCTCGCCCCCAGGCTGCGAAAACTCGGGGTGTTCGAGTAAATTCGAGACAATACGCGGGTCCATGTATTTGCCGAAGGTCTCTTTGATTTGTTCCTTCAACCGCAATTCATCGACCATGTGATTGAATGATCCTGTAAGATCACCAATCTCGTCCTTGGTCGTGACAGGAACCATCGTCGACAAATCACCGCCCTCAACCGCATTGGTGCCATCAACCAAACTGCTGACACTTTTTACCAAGGCACGCGTGACGACAGTGGCAAAACCAAGCCCCAATAACGCGGCAAGAATGGTCAGCACCGCGTTTGAGACGAGCAGTTTGTGTTCGTTCGCTGCCGCGCGCACGACCGCATTATCGGTTAATTTTTCAAGTTCCAACCGGACTACATTTAACGCACGGTCCAAGTTTTCTTCATGGTCAATAAACGTCGGTAGAAACGCATCATACGTATGCTCATCACCCACCATTCGGGCGTCGATCAAGTCATGACTCAAATCATGAAGGGCTTCATATTCTGATCGAATAGCGGCAAACAGATTTACAACATCTTTGATTTCAGGCTCCGTCGCCGCGAGTATTCGCTCTTCGACGTCAAGCATTGCAGACGCCAATGCGAGTTCTTCTTCAATCTTGCTGGCAAAACCAGCGTATCTCTCGCGGATTGTCTCGATCTCGTCGTGCTGCGTGTGATCCTCTGCCAACGCCAGCATGCGTTGCAGCAAAACATCTTGCTCAAGAATATGAACATCAAGCTCAATCACGTCATCGACGAGCGGCAGATGTTTATTCGCGACCCGGTCTAACTCTGCTGATATTTGTGCGGTCAGATGAATGGAATATCCTGCAACGACGATCATCAGAAACAATACGACGGACGCGATACCAAATATCTTATGGCCAATTTTTAAACGCATGTCAGACGATCATCCCCCGCTTCAGCAATCGAACTCGCACGTTCTGCGCGTAAGAATACTGTGATTTACCGCCTTCAAACAACACCAACACGATTAGCTGAATATTGGATGAGATCAAAGGCGCTCAGAAATCTCTTGGCAGGATTTTTCAAGCGCCGTCAGGGTCACATCCAAGTCATCGTCCGTATGCGCAGCAGAAAAGAAGCGTCTGACGTTCGGCAACACATAGACGCCATTTCGAAGCATCGCCGCATCCAATGCGGCAGAACGCGGCATATCGCTGGCCAGCACGTCCATTTGATTGGCCGGCGGCTTTTCGGCAAACATGAATTGCCAGAATGAGGCTTCTCCCGGCACGAATGCAGGTAGCCCAGCGGCTTTAATCACATCGGTGAATGCCGCACGATATCGGTCAGCTTGTGCGTGGAACGTATCGTAAAACCCTGGCTGTCTTAGGACGTTAATGGTCGCCTTACCCGCAACCGATGCAATCGGATTGCCGTGCAGCGTCCCATTGATATAAGCGTAATCACTGCGGCCCTTGCGGTTGGCATTGGTTGCATCGATCAGGTCTTCGCGGCCCGCAACGCATCCAAGTGGACCACCGCCGCCAACGATTTTTCCATACGTCGCCAAATCAGGGATCACCCCGAAGTAGCCCTGCGCCCCTTCGAGGCTGAGGCGGAACCCCGTCACGACCTCGTCGAACACCAACAGCACGTTGTGCTTGTCCGCTAAATCCCGAAGCCCCTGCAGGAAACCTGGTTTTGGGAAAATAATCCGCTGAATGGGTTCAACAAAAATCGCCGCGATCTCATCGGCGTGCTCATCCAAGATACTCGATACCGTATCCAGATCATTATACGGCGCGACCATCATCGTATCCTGAAGCACTTCTGGCACACCGCCGATATCTGACGATGCCGAAGGGTAGTTAGCGGCATGCGTTGGAAATTGGGAAAACGATGCATAGTCATGGTTGCCGTGATAGGCACCTTCGAATTTTAGAATCTTAGATTTACCCGTGACGGCGCGTGAAATCCGCATGGCATAGGATGTGGCTTCGGATCCCGTGGTCGTGAAGATAATCCGATCCGCACATGGAATACAGTCGACCAGGACTTCTGATAGTTCGATCGCGGCTTCGTTGAGTGTCCCAAAGAAATGCATCCCTTTGGCAACACGTTCCTGGACCGCTGAGATAACCTCGGGATGATCGTGCCCGATGATGGTGGCACCAGCACCGCAATTGTAATCGATGTATTCGCGCCCTTCGACTGAGATCAGACGACCACCTCGTCCTTCGCGGATGACGAAACGTGCGTCTTTGGGCAACGAATATCCGCCAAGTCCAGCACCCGGTAAGGTCCGTTCGGCGACTTCGTAATACTCATCCATCGTTTTGTTGTTTGCCATCGACTTAGCTCATTCGTACCACGGGTTAGGAACGCTGTTGCAGCGCTCATCGGCCGCCGCCAATTCAGCTTTGACATAATCAGCCAGCCAAGTTTCTGCATCTGCCAATGGCTTCGTATCTTTGTCATCGGTCAGGCGATTATAAACCTCAACCTTGCCGTCCTTTAGGTCACGCCCGAACACGACCCTTAGCGGTAGGCCGATAATGTCACTGTCTTTCAGCTTGGAACCGACGCTGCCTTTGCGATCGTCGATCAGGCATTCAACGCCCTGCGATTCGAGTGACTTCGCCATAGTTTCAGCAGCACCCATCATTTCGGGGTTATCAGCCTTTACAGGAATCAGATGCACGTGGAACGGAGCCACTGAAACAGGCCATTTGATGCCCGTTTCCGCATCGCAGTTCTGATCGACAATCGATTGCAGAACGCGCGTCGTGCCAATGCCGTAACATCCCATCAGGAAGTTTTTAAAGTCTTGATTGGAATCGATGACCCCGGCGCTAAAGGCTTCGGAATACTTCGTGCCCAACTTGAACACGTGACCAATTTCAATACCCTTGCACTGCATCAACGAATTGCCGTCGGGGGCGATTTCACCAGCGCGCGCCATCCGCACGTCAATCATCTCAGGCATGTCAAAGTCGCGGCCTGGACGTGCACGGACTGCGTGCCGCCCTGCTTCACAACATCCTGATACAAGACTGGTGATACCGTCTAAACTCTTATCGGCGATTATCTTAGCACCCGGCTTCATCCCAATGGGACCAACATATCCAGGCGCAGAACCGGTGACATTCATCACCGTATCGGCATCAGATGGCTGGGCCGCAATGGCCCCAAAGTGATTGTCCAGCTTAACCGCATTGACGTCGCAATCCCCCCGAATTAAGACGACGATGGGCTCGGTCCGATCTTGATAAACAAGATCAAAAACCAGTGTTTTCAAAACTGCAGATGGCGATACATCGACAAAATCGGCAACCTTGGCGATGGTTTCGGAATCAGGTGTGTCGATGATTTCCATATCGCCATCAGGTGCCGGAACACCAGGCGGCACGTCACTGATCGCACGTTCCAGGTTGGCGGCGTAATTGTCGGTATATAGCAGTGTGTCTTCGCCAGCTTCGCTGGTCGCCATGAATTCTTCGGAGGCTGAACCACCGATAGCACCTGAATCGGCCTGAACCACGATGTAATCAAAGCCCATCTTTTTAAAGATCGCGTGATAGGCGCTGCTCATCTTTTGGTACGAGACGTCCAAGCCCGCTTCGTCGATGTCAAAGCTATAAGCATCCATCATGATGAATTCGCGGCTGCGGAGCAGACCGGAACGTGGCCGCAACTCGTCACGGAATTTGTGGTTTTGCTGGAACAAGATCAGCGGCAATTGCGATGGGCTGCGAATGAAGTGTTTTCCCAGATCGGTCACGACTTCTTCTGCCGTGGGGCTAAGACCGAACATACGGCCCTTGCGGTCATGTAATTGGAACATGAGTTTCTCATGCTCATACACTGCCCAGCGACCGGATCGTTGCCATACCTCGGCGCTTTGCAAAACGGGCAAGCGAACCTGCATCCCGCCAAACCGGGTTATCTGATCGGCAATCATGCGCGATACTTTGTCTTCGACCCGGTACATCAAACTGGCGAACGAATAGATTCCCGCCGCATGGCGATGGATATAGCCGCCACGCACCAACCATGCCTGGGCCAAATCGTCCGCATCAGATGGCATTTCTCTTAAAACGTGGATTCCGACCTGGGAGGCTTTCATGTGCTTAAACTTCACTTATCAAAATGGGTTATGTGATTGCGCGGAATTTACGCGTTAAGGACACAATTTCCAACACCCGTCATAGACTGATTTCAAATCTTCGAAATCCAGTGCCACAATGGACACGTATGAAAATTATGAATGATCTACTGACATCGCAACAAATTGAGGATTTCTTTGAGCGATTGGCCGACGCCAACCCCAGAAAGTCATCCCCGCCAACGGCCAAAACCGATGCAGATTTATTCCGTTCCTTGGTCGGTTGTTTGTTATCTGCGCAAAGCAAAGACGAAAACACCTTAAAGGCAAAGACTCAGCTATTTGAGATCGCAGATACGCCTGAAAGCATCCTGGCCCTTGATGATCACGAGATCGCCACCGCGATCCGCCCCTGCGGGCTTTATAATGTGAAGACCCGCAATCTGAAAAACCTTTGCCGTGCGATCATTTCGGATTGGCAGGGGCATGTCCCCAATGACCGCAAGGGGTTGATGTCATTGCCGGGCATCGGTCGCAAGTGCGCAGATATTATGTTGCTGTTTTCGTTCGGCAATCCGGTGATTGCGGTGGATACGCATGTGCACCGGGTTTGTAATCGAACGGGATTGGCACGCGGCAAAACCGAAGCAGCAACGGCACAGTCACTTGATCAACGCGCACCCGCTTGGACCAAAATGGACGGCCATGTCTGGATTCTGGAATTTGGTAAGAAAACCTGCCGTGCCCGTGCACCGCAATGTAGCAATTGCATGATGAAAGACATCTGCCAGTACCCGTCGAAACACTTATCCACCGGGTAATCCCCATGTTTTTTGTTACATCCAGCCCGTTCTGGTCGTCAAAAATTAACCATATTTTTCATATTTAGTACGTAATTTATGCCATATTCACAAAATATGGTATAAGTATGCGATTCGCTGTCACATTATTGTGCACTGCAACATAAATATTGAATTTTATGAAAAAGAGCGTATATCGGTCCTGAATTCAATAAAGGGCACCTCTAAAAATAG
>DGNZ01000204.1 GCA_002389175.1 Rhodospirillaceae bacterium UBA4479
GATTATTGCTCCGGCGTTCTCAGGCCTGTCGAACAAGAAAAATTGATATTTGTAATAATCTGGGTCTGCGTACTTAAAAATGTTTTCCAGTTGCCATGGCGACCAGGCGTTAAGCATCTTAGTGACAGATGTATCCCCGGGAGCGGAATTGAATTGCACGCTTGCCAGGAAAACAAAGCCGGCAACCGAAGGGACAACAAGTACCGAAATTGGCCACGAGCTTTTGGATACAATCTTGTGTGATAATGATTGTATACACAGTTCAATTTTTCTAAGCCAAAACACGGTTAAGTTTTTGAACTCTCTAGTTGTTTATTAACACTGCCCTAACTCAAAAAGTGTCAGATTAGCAAGCCTAAAGATGAACTAAGTCCCTGCATCGAGCCGTTCTGGACTTATCTCATTAGAATTCCTTGTTTGAACGCGTATCGCAGCGCTTGCCGTACGCTGGCTCCGGTACTATTGTCCGGGCTGTTTTTAAGTATATTTTCCAGGAGGATACGATGTTTAAGGGTTCGTTCGTCGCACTGCTCACACCTTTCAAAAATGGTGAGTTGGATAAGGCGGCGTTTAAATCCTTTGTAGATTGGCAAATCGCCGAGGGTACGAACGGGCTTGTTCCGGTCGGCACCACTGGTGAATCCCCGACCTTGTCCCATGACGAGCATGACCAAGTTGTTGAGCTTTGCATCGAAACAGCTGCTGGTCGCGTGCCTGTCGTCGCGGGTGCAGGATCGAATTCAACCGCCGAAGCGCTGCGGTTGACCAAAAGCGCCAAGGCTGCCGGCGCGGATGCCGCACTCATCGTAACCCCGTATTATAACAAGCCAACACAAGATGGTTTGTATCGTCATTACGCCACCATCGCAGAAGCTGTCGATATTCCGATCCTGATCTATAACATCCCGGGTCGAAGCATCGTTGATATGTCTGTTGAAACCATGGCGCGGTTGGCTGAAATTCCGAATATTGTCGGTGTTAAAGATGCATCCGCTGATGCGGCACGCCCGATGCACACATCTGCAGCGATCGCGGGTGATTTTTGCCAACTGTCCGGCGAGGATGCGACTATCGTGCCGTTCTTAGCTGGTGGCGGCGATGGCTGCATATCGGTTACTGCCAACGTTGCACCGCGGTTGTGTTCAGAACTTCATGCCGCTTGGCAGTCCCGTGACCTTGATACGGTGATGGAACTACAAACCCGTCTAATGCCGTTGCATGACGCTATGTTCTGCGAGGCGAGCCCAGGTCCTGTTAAGTATGCTGCGAGCCTGTTGGGCAAATGTGAGGCAGAGACACGCCTGCCGCTTTGCGAGATCGACGCGGCATCAAAAGCCCAAGTCGAAAGCGCAATGAAGTCAGCTGGTTTGCTGAACTAAGGGTTTTGGGCGGTGTACTATGGCTGGCAAAAACAAGAAAAAGAAATCGTTCGACGGTAACGTCGTCGCCCAAAACCGCAAAGCGCGGCGAGATTATGTTATTATTGAAACGCTAGAGGCCGGTCTTCAATTAACGGGGACCGAGGTTAAATCCCTGCGCTTAGGTCGTGCCAGCTTGGGCGAAGCGTTTGCGGGCGAAAAATTTGGCGAGATGTATCTGCTGAATGCCCATATTCCACCGTATGAAGGTGCATCGCGGGTATTCAATCACGAGCCAAACCGAGATCGGAAGCTATTGCTGCATCGGCGGCAAATGGCCAATTTGTTGGGCGCGCAAAAGAAAAAAGGCATGGCCCTTGTGCCGCTTAAAATCTATTTCAACGAGCGTGGAATGGCGAAATTGGAACTGGCGCTCGGCGAAGGTAAGCACAATTACGACAAACGCGAGACCGTAAAAGATCGCGATTGGGGCCGTCAGCAAGCCCGCCTCCTTCGAGACAAAGGCTAATAAAAACCAATCATCTCGATGTGCGCGCGTGGTATTTTGGCACGTTATTAAACGTGATTTGTTCATAATTCCACCTTAGTCGCCACCCCAAACCTGATTTGCGGTCTATCATGAGAATTAGACGATGTTGCGTGCTGTGACATGGATGCCAAACTAAATTTGGCATGACGGGAATTGTTTGGTTTTGAAATGTGCTGGAAAACGCGTTTCCGAGCCCTTGATATATTCTAGGATGTTGAAAACCTATAGATCACGTTTCATCGGGGAGAAACAAAATGGCAAAAATTGATAACATAGAAGCCTGCGTGTTCGATGCGTATGGGACGTTGTTTGATGTGTCGGCAGCAGCTGCACAATGCCAAGAAGAACTGGGCGACAAGTGGGCGCCCCTGTCGCAAATTTGGCGGGACAAGCAGCTTCAGTACACGTGGTTGCGGAGCCTGATGGATGAATACGTGCCGTTCTGGCAAGTCACGCAGGATGGTCTGGACTATGCGATGGCCACCTTGGGCATCGATAATCCGGAATTACGTCAGAAGTTGCTCGATATTTATTTTAAGCTGGATGCATACACAGAAGTCCCTGACATGCTGCAAACCCTGACAAATGCGGGCCTGAAAACGGGCACGCTATCGAACGGATCGCCCGAAATGCTGCAAGCCGCTGTCGATAATGCTGGCATTCATTTGGATGCGGTGATTTCCGTCGATAAAGTCGGCATCTTCAAACCCGATGGACGGATATATCAACTTGTGTGTGACGATATGGGAGTCGCCAAGGAAAACGTCGCGTTCATGTCATCGAACGCCTGGGATGCCTGGGCAGCGGCGAATTTCGGGTTCCAGGTGGTGTGGGTCAATCGCTTCAACCAGCCGCCAGAGCGTTTACCGGGACAACCGCGCGAGATTATCCCTGACCTGACTGGTCTGCCAGCCATTTTGGGCATCGGCTGACCCAAAGCGAAACGTTCAAAGACGGGTATTGATCTGTGATAAATGAAGACGGCTTTATTGAGCGCCGCGTCCTGAGTAATGACGGTATTTCGCTATATGTGCGCGATTATCCTGGGCCAGAAACAGAGGCAAAGTCCCCTATTCTCTGTTTGGGTGGACTGACACGAAATTCTAAGGACTTTGCCGGTTTGGCAAAGTATTGGAGCCGTTATCGCCGTGTCATTTGTCCGGATAAACGGGGACGTGGGCGATCACAGTATGATCCCAAATGGCAGAACTATAATCCACAGGTCTATGTTGAAGATGCCCGTCACATCCTGTGCGCCTTGGGATTGCATCAGGTGGTTGTCGTCGGTACGTCGCTGGGCGGCATCTTGGGCATGGCGATGGGTACCGCCCTGCCCGGCTTTATCAAGGCGTTGGTGATGAACGATATTGGCCCTGAGGTCCGCACCGATACCTTAAATGCCATCATCGATTATATGAAAGAACCGCCAGAACTGAACACTTGGGATGAGGCTGGAGAACATGCGCGGGCAGCATTTGGCAGCCAAATTCCGTTGGAGACCAGTGCGGATTGGACGCGTGCCGCGCGGCTTAGTTATATTCAGCGTTCAGACGGGAAAATCGTCTTTGATTTTGACCCCAACATCGTCAAACCGATCCTAAAAGATGAGACCAAAGTGCATAACCTGTGGCACTTTTGGGGAGCGACTAAACGCCTGCCGTTGTTGGTTATTCGCGGTGCAAAGTCAGATATTTTGGACGCGGTCCAACTGCAAAAAATGCACGACAGTCATCCGAATATGAAGAGCGTGCTTGTCGCTGGTGTCGGGCACGCACCCAGTATGGCAGAGCCTGAGGCGTTGGGAGCATTAAATGAATTCTTTGATGAATATTGAACCGCCGAATCTGGATGATATTGTTCTGGCCGCTGAACGGCTGCACGGCTTGGCCCGTAAAACGCCACTTCTTGAAAATCAAATATTAAACGAGGAGCTTGGGTTTCGATTGATTATTAAGCCGGAGTGTTTGCAACGGACCGGATCTTTTAAGTTTCGCGGCGCCTATAACAAAATTTCGCAAATTCCAGAGAAAGATCGCGCGCAGGGTGTTGTCGCATTTTCGTCTGGAAACCACGCCCAGGGCGTCGCTGCAGCATCTTCGATGTTTGGAATCAAGTCGACCATCATCATGCCGAAAACCGCGCCCCGAGCGAAAATAGAAAATACACGGGCCCTAGGTGGTGATGTTATCTTGTATGACCGTGAACACGATGACCGTGAGCAAATGGGTGCGGATATTTGTGCTAAAACCGGTGCGATTATCGTACCACCTTTTGATGATCCGCTGATCATGGCCGGTCAAGGGACGGTTGGATTGGAGATCGCAAATCAGACCAAGCATATGGGCATTAAACCCGATCTTGTCTTGATACCCGCGGGCGGCGGTGGATTGGTGTCCGGCAGCGCCATTGCGATTTCTGAACTCATGGGGTGCGATATCATGAGTGTAGAGCCGGATGATTTTGATGATACCAAACGCTCATTAGTATCTGGAAGCCGCCAGAAAATCGCGCCGGGTGCATCATCCATATGCGATGCATTGTTGTCGCCAACTCCAGGGGAACTCACCTTTTCCGTCAACCACCGATTGCTTAAGGGTGGTTTATCCGTCAGCGATGACGAGGCGTTGTCGGCTATGAGGACAGCACTGCAGTCTTTTAAGATTGTTGTTGAGCCTGGGGGGGCTGTTGCGTTGGCAGCCGCACTGACAGGTAAATGTGATGTCGATGGGAAAGTAGTCGTTGTTGTGTGTTCTGGCGGAAACGTTGATCCGGACATGCTGGCCCGGTCGCTTGAGGCTTAGTCTAAGCGTTTGCTGTTTTTGGCTTATTTACCGGTTGTGAATTGGGTTTCTTAGCGGACACGTCGCCAGATGTGGTTTTCTGAGAAGTCTGAGCAGTGGGTTTTGCTTCTTCTTTGACGACCATGCGTTTGCAGTGCCCTTCAAGGAATGCACCGGTTTCAATCGACAGATCTTCATGCATGATATCGCCAACAACATGCGCAGATGCCGCCAGTTTCACGACCTTGGCTTTGATCTGGCCATTCACGGTTCCCAGCACCCTTACAGCATCAGCAACAATCTCGCCTTTGACAGTGGCAGTCTCGCCGATGACAAGTGCGTGTGTGCGGATATCGCCATTGAGGGTACCATCTATTTGAATTTCACCGGCACTATGCAGATCGCCAACGATGTTTAAATCGCTGCTGATGATCGATGGTGGTGCCTGTGGTGCCTGATCAGGCGTTGTTGGGCGTTTATTGTTTTTGGAAAACATGTCGGCCTGCCTTGATAAACCGCATTGGATCCTTGGGTTTTCCGTTAAAAATCACTTCGTAGTGCAGATGCGGTCCTGTACTACGACCTGAGTTACCAAGTTGACCAATTTTTTGACCGAACTCAACCTTTTCGCCGCGTTTGACCAAAATTCTATTTAAGTGTCCATACCGGGTTTTTATGCCCGAGCCATGATCAATTTCGATGAATCGACCATAACGACCCTTGGTGCCTGCTTGTTTAACCACACCAGGTGCTGGTGCATAAATTGGCGAGCGAATGGGGCCACCGAAGTCTAAACCATAGTGTGCCGACCAACGCTTATTCACTGGATCACGACGTTTACCGAACGAACTGGTGATGCTGTAAGCCTTCATGGGGGCTGCGAGTGGCATACGGGACATCAATTCCTGCATGCTTTCCCACTGGCCAAGATGTTCTTCGAGGCGGATTAGCTTTTTACCAAGAACGCCCCCTGCTTCATCTGGATTGACCGGAATGAACGGGCCGCCCTGGCCTTCACGCTGAACGATGTTGTCGGAAGATGCCAAAAGCTTTTCGATATCAATGCCGGTGATCTCAACGACTTTTTCTAGAGAGCCAATATAGTTCGCAGTCCGCTCTGTCATTGTATCGACGGCTTTGTCCTGCGCGATTTGAAGATTGTTAAGGCTGCCTTTTAGGGCTGCGACCTGGGCATCAAGGATGTTGCTGAGTTCTCTGGCAGCATCGCGTTCACGTAGCACCGTCTGCAAATCGGTTTCAACATTGTTGAGATTGTCACGAAGCGAGAAGTTCTTATTCGACAACGAATGCATTTCGCCTTCGAGGTGCGCGAGTTTATCCTTGAGGCGCTCACGGGCATTGGCGACGGACCCGCGTTCTGTTTCGGTGCTTTCCAAGCGTCGTTCGACGGTGGTCAGGTTCCGTTGCAGTGTCGCGTTTCGCTCTACCAAACTGAGCATCAGGTTATGGTTGTCTTCGAGTTCACGGGTCAATTCGGCGAACCGACGCTGGTACGCGGTGACATCGCTGAGCAGATCGTCATAAGCCCGACGTGCGTCTGCAATCTGGCTGTCTTTGGCGACCACGATTTCGTCATGCTCGATATAGCTAAACGTTGAATATCCAAACCATGACGATGTAATTATGGCTGCAGCCAGGGTGCCCAATTGCAAAGCTTGGGGAATTCGAAAGAAGCGTATGCGACCACGGGTGCGGAGGTGAATTTGCCGTTCCGGGAACGTGCGATTGATGAAGCGCCTGAAACGCTGCCACACTGATTCCTGCTCGTCCCATTCGTTCATGTGCTAAAAACCCCCTGAGTGCACAAATTAATTAGACCGAACACGCGGTCTCACCATGGTTTTTAGCAGTCGCTATTTGCTGCCCCTATGGTGGAAGAATGCCCAAATACGCCAACAACGCGGCAACTGAATCACTCGACGCGGAAAAGGTATCGAAACGGCTTTTTCCATGCAAGTGATTAATCACATCAACATTATGATCAAAGTCCCAAAATTATAATAAAATACAATGTGTTGGCACCATTTTGGTCGACATGTGCGCAAATATTACACTACGTTTATGCAGAATTTTTGAGGGAATTTTTAAAATGAGCAACCGGCCACCATTAACCGATATCAGGGTTCTTTTGGCAACATGGTTTGGCAGTGGTTATTTCACCAAGGCTCCAGGCACAATTGGCTCGCTGATGGCCCTGCCCTTTGGCGCTTTGATCGCGGATCAATTTGGTATGATTGGTTTGATGATCGCAACAGCGGCACTGACAGTTGTCGGGGTTTGGGCGGCCAATGGATATATCGAGCAATCGGGTGAAAAAGACCCCAGTCCTGTTGTAATTGACGAGGTTGCAGGCATGTGGCTGGCATTGATGCCGATTGCTATGACACAAACGTGGCAAGGTGTTCTGGTGGCGTTCATTCTGTTTCGTATATTTGATATCCTCAAACCGTGGCCAATTTCATGGGCGGACAAATCAGTCCCCGGCGGATTGGGCGTGATGTTGGACGACATTATCGCGGGCGTCGCGGCCGCCGTTTGTTTGTTCGTTTATGTGAAAATGTTCCCGGAATGGTTGGGGCTTGGATAATCAATGGAACACCAGCTGATCACTGCTGCCGATGCGGTTTTGATTGCGTGTCGTAAGCGTCGATGGATGGTGGCGACAGCTGAATCTTGCACTGGCGGGATGGTCGCTGCAGCGCTGACGGAAATTGCAGGATCATCAGACGTCGTCAATCGGGGGTATGTGACCTACACCAACGAAGCCAAACACGAGATGATCGGCGTGCCGATGCCGTTATTTGAGGCCGTAGGCGCTGTGTCTGAAGACGTTGCACGTGCCATGGCCCAAGGAGCGCGCAAGACAGCTGGAGTCGACGTTGCGTGCGGTATTACTGGCGTTGCCGGACCTGGCGGTGGATCACCCAAAAAACCCGTAGGGCTGGTGCACATCGCTGCGGCATCGGCAGACCAAACCATCCACGAGAAATGCTTATTTGATGGCGACCGTCACGCGATCAGATTGGCGGCTGCCATCAAAGCGATGGAAATGATGCTGTCGTTGGCAGAATAGCGAAGGTCTATGACTTGCTTTGCAAAACCTTCTCGAAAACCCAGAACAACACCAACATCACTAATGCACCAACGAGCAACCAGGCCGCAAATATAATGGGTGCGGCAGGGTCCCCACTTTGATCCCTCAGATACCCTGCCACTGAGGGAAATACCCCGATTCCGAGATAGTAGTAACTTAGAAATATACCCATGCCGATGGCCCGGTTGGCTTTGTTCAATACCTGCACGGGGAGCGCAAATATTGGACCCGCTGGTGCCCAGGCGAAAATGCCGAATGCGATGAACCCAATCAAGGGGTCCTCCAGCCAAATAATTGCACACGTTGCAGCGACACCTGCGAGAAACGTAAATGGTATGAATATTTTTGCAGATATCCACCTTTGGACAATCAGGCCACTTATTGGCACTGACAAAATACCAAGCCATGTGCCGATACTTGCCAGTTGCCCTGCCGCAGCGACATGATGACACATCGCGGTTAAATAGGCGGGCGCGAAACTGACGACAATTATCAGATTGGCGTTGAACAAAAGCCAAACCATCGCGGCCAAAGACACCAATATTATTTCATGAAATGAGATGCAGGATCGATCTGTCGGGGCGACAGCCACATCATTTTTTTGATGATGATCTTGCGATCCCATCGCCAATAGAACTGCCCCCAGCGCGCAGAAGGTCGCTGCAATTGAAAGCATGCCATTTACCGAAATCGCTTGCGCGAATGTTGCCTGAGTCGCAAGGCCCAGGGCGATACCGAACGGCCAGCTGTTAACATGAATGGCAAATGCCAGTGTCAGTTCTTTGTCGGCAAACCAGTCGGCTATCATTTTTGCGGATAGGACGTTGAACAACACAGCACCTGCACCACTGATGATGCGACCTGCAAACATGATGGTGAATTCGTCAGAAAAGGCTGTGACGAAGCCACCAACGGCCATCATCCCCATGCCAGCAATCAGCATTGATTTTTCACCAAACCGATTGCCCAATATACCGCTTGGAATTGCCAAGATCACGCCGGGCAGTTTGTAGATACCAATCAATGAACCTAGGACGGCGAAATCAATTGCCAATTGTGCGACCAATAAAGGCCCAACACTGCCAATGGATTGGAATTGATAGCCCATGGACGTGCGGGCAATAAACACCGCGCCTAAAACCAACCACCGCTGTCTATCCATTGCCCGCTCCGAAACCAAATTATCAATTGCGAATGCTATATGAATCGGACGCCAATAAATATCGGGCGAATGCGGGAATTATGCTGCTGCACCTGCACTACATGCCCTACTGCATCTGCAGTATTGTCAGCGTCACCCGTGACAGTATTGTCGACTAACGCCTTTGTTGAATGTGGCTGATCATGGGAGCAAAAAATCCGTGCGAGAGGATAGCCTTAGCCCGAGAGAACAAGAAATTGCGAAAGCCTATGCCAACGGCGATACCTATCATAAAATCGCAGGTCATCTGTGCATCGCACCTTCAACGGTGCGGACACATCTTGCGACGATCTATCGGAAACTTGGGGTTTCATCAAAACTTTAGGGCACCTCTAAAAATA
>DGNZ01000055.1 GCA_002389175.1 Rhodospirillaceae bacterium UBA4479
TGGGCGAGGCATCGGTGAGCACAATTCAAGACGGTGCGCATATCCGCGAGCCGATCAATCCCCCCTTTGCGCTAGACAAGTCTGACGAAGAAATCGCACAAATCGCAGCGCGCAATAACCTTCCTGCGCATGGCTTTGAGAGTGGTTACACCCCAACAATCATTCGTGTTGGTGACCAGACTGTCCTCTTTGATACAGGTTTCGCGCACCTAGGCGTCGACCAACCCGCTGGACACTTGCGCCGACGCTTGGCCCATGCAGGTTACGCGCCGGAGGACATCGACATCGTTGCCTTCACCCACTGCCATCCAGATCATATCCTCGGTGTAATGGATGGAGATAAGCCCACCTATCCAAATGCGCGCTATGTGATAGGACGCAAAGAATTTGATGCATGGTCTAGCGGCGAGGGCATTCCAGAACAACGCGCCAGAACGCGTGACATTTTCCTCAAGCTGATCCCGCCTTTGGCGGATCGGATGACATTTCTAGAGGACGGGAAGAGTGTCGTTTCTGGCCTCACCGCCGAAGCGGCATTTGGACATTCTCCCGGCCATATGATGTATCGTCTTGAAAGCGCGGGCAAGTCGCTTCTGGTTTGGGGTGACGTCACCAATCACTTCGTCTTTTCGCTGCAATACCCTAACAGTCTTGTCGGCTATGACGATGATAAAGAAATGGCGGTTACAACGCGAAACCGCGTACTTGATATGGTTGCAACAGATGGTCTTTTAGTAAGTGGCTTTCACATGCCGTTCCCATCTCTTGGCTATGTAGAACGCACGCAAGACAGCTATCGCTGGACCCCAGCAAGCTATCAAACACGGATGTAATCACTCCGTCACGCGCAGCTCCTCAAAGGATGTCGCAACCCATTTGCGGTATCCTGCACGCACTGCAATATTGGCGTGCCATTCGCCTACCACCGGCAAAGTATCCAAGATGGTCGGGTGCAAATCCATGATGCGGTGAAACAAACTGCCAATGGCGATATCTGCCATCGAAAAATCATCGCCAGCCAAGTAAGTGCGCCCGTCCGCAAGACCCGTTTCAAGAATGCCCAATGCCGCGTAGAGCGATTTGATATGCTTTTTCAAAGTCGCCTTGTCCTGCGCTGTCTTTCGCATGCGCACCTGTTGCCAGAATAACCCAAGAAACGGAGGTTGCAATGTTGTAGAACCAAACTCCATCCACATATCCGCAATAGGGCTAACCGGTCCCATCGCCAAATAGCGCAGAATCGCGTGGCTTTCCCAAAGCGTGACGTCGCCATCCTGCAAAACAGGAACACGGCGCACGGGTGTCAGTGCGGTAAACTCTGGATCAGAGTTTCCTCCAAATATACCGCCAACAATCTTGTGATCATAGGGGAGCTCCCGCTCCTCCAAAGCCCACAGCACCTTTTGCACATTGACCGAACTTGCACGTCCCCAAAGGATCATTTGATCGCTTGGGGATTGATAGGAGATCCAGCAGCCCCAGGAATATGGAGCGGTGGGGCCGTGAAGAAGAACTCATACACACCATCCTCCGCGCAATCCTCACCGAGGTCTTTGAGGTAGAAAATCTCGCCCATGGAAATGCCTATGGCCGGGATAACGACCCAGTGCCATGGCTGATTGGCTTCCTCGGATTCATTCGGGCGCACTTCGCACCCCCATGTGTCCGCACAAATCGCTGCAATATCATTTTTCTTAATCCAATGCGCTGTCTCAAACGACAGACCGGGCGCATCACCGCCCGCATATCCTGTCCAATCCCCCGCCGCGAGACAGCGCTCCTGATGCCCAGTGCGCACAATCACAAAGTCACCTTTGCGTATGTCGACACCTTGCGAAGCCGCACATCTATCAAGATCGTCGTTGGTGATCGGATAGCCGTCGTCCAAGCTATCCACGCCTTTCCAACGCGCGATATCGAGCAACACGCCGCGACCAACCATCTTATCACGCACATTTTCGATTCCGAGGTTTTTAGCACCATTTACCGTAACATCTGTCGCTGGAAATCCGTTATACATCTTGTCATCCAGAAAGATGTGGCACAGGGCGTCCCACTGCGTGCTGCCCTGACAGGGTAAGTTAATTGCATCATCCGCGTAGCGCAAGTATGCTCTTCCGTCGCCATCTTGCTCACCAATAACGGCATCCGTTCCCGTTGCCAGCATCTGATGGATCATATTCCAACGGCCACCAAACAGACCCGACTGTATCTTCTCCTTGAGGTCCAGACCTAGCGCAAATGTCTTTCCCTTTTTGATCAAACGACCCGCTGCAATCACATCCTCAGGCGTCACGTTATTCAACGTGCCAATCTGATCATCTTTCCCCCAACGCCCCCAATTAGAAAGCTCTTTGGCAGTGTCGTAAATATCCTGTCGCGTTAGTTTGGTCATGTGTCTGCTCCCGATATGCATTGCTTATTTATCGAATGACAAATTAAATTCGTGCCTGAGTCAATGGACTTGTCACATATAAGATCTCATGCTTTTATCGAACGATAATTTAAATCAGGGATACCAAACATCATGGCCGATCCAGAAATGAAGACATTCGATATCATCTTTGAGGGCACTGGAACCATGTCTGGAAAGATGCGCAACGACGTTAAAGTTCATTTTGGAACGATGAATGAAACCTATGATCTCGCAACAGATGAAGGCCCATTTCATGGTGGGGATGCAACCGCTCCGCCCCCACTCGCTCTGTTCACGGCGGCGCTAACAGGTTGCATCATGACCCAGATCAGGGCTTTTTCCAAACGAATGAAAATCCCGATCGGACAGGTTACAGTAAACGCACGCCTGCATTGGCGGGGTGAGCAAATGGGGAACGATCCTTATACAACAGCGCCTGTTGGTTTTGATCTGGATATCGATTTTGACAGCCCTGCGAACAAGGAGGACCAGATGCGTTTGATGGCGGCCGCCAAGAAGGGCTGCTTCATCGAGACCACCTTGATGCAAGGGCTCGAAGTGGGGCACAGACTTCAAATTGACGGCGATTGGCACGACGCATAGAGGGCCGCTCATGACACAGCCTGACATAGCCCCCAATAAGCCACCAAAGCGCAAACGGCTTTCGTCCGAAGCGCGGCGTCAGGATTTTATCAATCAGGCGATTGAGTTCTTCGCGGAAGAAGGTTTTGAGAGCTCGACCCGCGGCTTGGCCAAGAAGCTTGGTGTCACACAACCGCTTTTGTATCGTTATTTTCCATCCAAAAACAACTTGATCTCAGAAGTATACGACGCCGTTTACGTCAAACGTTGGCAACCTGAATGGGAGCCACTTTTGCGTGATCGCTCACGACCCTTGGCAGATCGCTTGAATACGTTTTACAAAGTCTACACTGACGCGATTTTTAATCGCGAATGGATGCGGATATTTCTGTTCTCAGGCCTCAAGGGCGTCGACATCAATCGCCGTTACATGCAACTGGTGCGTCAGCGCATTCTGGAACCCATCCTTATTGAAGCACGCGTTGAGTTTGGATTGCCAGACGTCCCTCCAAAACATTGCGAAGTTGAATTCGTGTGGGTCACACACGGCGGCATCTTTTATTATGGCGTACGGGATCTAATCTATGAAAGCGCGATCTCCACCGACAAAGACCGCGTGATCGCCGATGCAATCACAGCGCTCATGGCCGGGTTAGAAATCAAATTGAACGGCCCAAAACAAACTTAGGCAGTCGTTCCGCGCGCGGGATAGCTGTTGTCCATCGCGAACTTAACTTTAGACAGCAGGAACTCCACATCAGGGCGTGACCACGGCATGTTTGAGATATCAATCAGGTATAAACGTCCATCTGGACGCACCCAAAACAAACCTGGCTCCGCAAACTGGGGGATTTCGGTTTCTTTGAAGGCTGTCGATAGATAAAGCCCCCAGTTGCGCACATCATCTGCCGTTGCGCCGTATGCGATATCGAGGTTGGCAAGCTCCCACTCCGATTTGGTTTGTGTTGCGCGATCTTCGGGATCCATGGACACGGCAACTACGTTGACACCAGCATCTGCCGCCATATCGGTCAGCTCATTTAGCTTGCTCAGATACATTTTGCAGACAGGGCAATGTAGGCCACGATAAAAAATCACCATCGTGAAATTTTTTGGGTCTTGATCGGCAAGCGCCCAAGTTCCACCGCCAACCAAAGGCAATGAAAGTTCGGGCGCTTGGCTGTCTGGCATAAGTTTTTGGGTCATTGTTTTGATTCCTAGCTTGATCCTTATTTATAACTCGATAACTTAGGTTGTATGTCGCGTAAAGGTTGGGCGACGAATCCATCTAGCTAGGAGACATCATGAAAGCTCCAGACTTTGACTATCTACGACCAGCAAGTTTAGCTGCTGCCGTTGCGATGCTTGTTGAATATGATGGCGAAGCTATGCCGCTTGCGGGTGGGCAAAGCTTGATGCCGATGATGAATTTTAGAATGGCTGCGCCCGAGGCCTTGATCGACCTCGTCAATCTAAGCGAGCTGCGTGGTATTTGGGTGGAAAGCGATACAATCCGTATTGGCGCAATGACGTCTTACGCCGATTTAAAGGGTGATGCTGCAGTGCAAAAGCATATCCCACTATTCAGCCTCGCACTGCCCCATATCGCCCATGATGCGATCCGTAATCGTGGCACGATTGGCGGCTCTCTAGCGCTTGCTGATCCAGCGGCCGAAATGCCCGCGCTAATGCTCGCATTGAACGCAAACATCGAAGTTGAAGGGCCAGATGGCGCACGCATGCTAAGCGCCGATGACTTCTTTCTTGGCATGTTCGAAACGGCTTTGGATGGTGAACTCATCAAAGCAATTCACATTCCGGTGGCAAAGTCCGAGCAACGTTTCGGCTTTCATGAACTAACGCAGCGCCACGGTGATTATGCCCTTGCAGGGGTTGCTATCGTTCAAACGTCAAACACATATCGCGCGGCCTTTTTTGGGGTGGCCGACCGTGCAACGCGCGTGCCAAAACTTGAAGCAGCACTTGAACAAAACGAGGATATCACCTCCGTTCTCGCACATCTCAATAGCGTCGATTTCACAGATGATATTAAAGCAAATCATACGACCCGTCAGCGTCTTGCTGGGGTTGCTTTGAAACGCGCGCTGAAAGGAATGACAACATGAGCCGCTATATAGATATCAGCCTACGCGTTAATGGCGAAGATGTGCGCGCAACCGTTCCGTCCCGCCTAAACTTAGTCGATTTTCTACGCGAAGAGCTTTCGTTGACAGGTAGCCATGTTGGCTGTGAACACGGTGTTTGTGGCGCATGTACTTTAACCGTAAATGGAGACACGGTTCGCGGGTGTTTGATGCTTGCAGCGCAAGCTGACGGCAAAGAGATCACCACAATCGAGGGCCTTGCTGAAAACGGCCAAAGCGCGCAGCTACAGGCGGCCTTCACCAAACACAACGCGCTGCAATGCGGCTTTTGCACCCCCGGAATGCTCGCCAGCGCGCTTGGATATCTAAACACAGGCGGCAGTGCAGATCGCGATGCCATTCGTCAGCACATCTCTGGCAATTACTGCCGCTGCACCGGCTATCAATCCATCGTTAATGCAATTTGTGACGTGATCGAGGAGACAAGCATATGACCGGTCCTGCCCATATCTTCGACAAGCCAAATCGCTATATCGGCAAACCTGAGCCTCGCGCAGATGCGGCGCGTTTGTTGCAAGGGCGCGGAATCTATGTTGATGACCAAAAGCTACCGCGCATGGTGCATGCCGCGTTCGTAAGATCTCCACATGCGCATGCAACGATCCTCTCGATTAATGCGGAAGAGGCTCGCGCGGCTACCGGCGTGGTCGCGGTGTACTCCGGTGAAGACTTGGCCAAACATGTCACGCCCTATGTCGGTACGCTGACCCATCTTGCTGGCCTTCGTTCCATGCCACAGCATCCGCTCGCGGTGGGGGTGGCGCGTTGGCAAGGTGAGCCTGTTGTGATGATCGTCGCCACCTCTCGCGCTTTAGCCGAAGATGCCTGCGAGCTGGTCTATGTAGATTACGCTGAGCTCCCCGCAGCAGTCGATTCGGAGACCGCTTTGGATACGGGTGCGCCAATTATTCACTCTGAACTTGGAAGCAACCTCGCTTGGGAACGTGATGTCGTCGTAGGCGATATCGACGCTGCTTTTGCCGCGCCTGACGTACATGTGGTGGAGCGCCAGTTTCGCTTTGGCCGCCACACTGGTGTCACATTGGAAACGCGAGGCACTGTATGTGACTATGATCCGTCTGAAGATCAACTGACCGTCTACTATTCTGGCCAAGCGCCGCATATGATGCAGGTAATATTCTCCAAGCATCTCGACTTGCCCGAAGAAAACATACGTGTCATTTCCAACGACGTGGGCGGCTCTTTCGGAATAAAAATCCACACATATGGCGATGAGATTGCGACAGCGGCAGCCGCTAAACTACTCAAACGACCTGTGAAGTTTATTGCCGATCGATTCGAAAGTTTTTTAACAGACATCCACGCACGCGATCATATTGTGAGAGCTAAGATGGGGGTTACCGAAGCGGGAAAAATCGTAGGTATAGACTTTGATGATCTTACTGGCATCGGCCCGTTTTCTATGTATCCACGCACTTCAGCAATTGAATGTAATCAAGTTCTGAACCTAACGGGAGCCCCTTACGTGATGGAAAATTACCGCGCGAAAGGGCGCGTCGTATTCCAGAACAAAACGCTGATGTGCCAGTACCGCGCCGTCG
>DGNZ01000341.1 GCA_002389175.1 Rhodospirillaceae bacterium UBA4479
CCGATCTCGCCTATGCGGCTGGCGGCCGGGCTACCGCTTGTGCGTTATAGTGTGAGGTCTGTGATTGGTGACGAGATTGAGCGCGAACTTGTCCGTCGTGGCGAAGTCCCGCCCAGGGTTTTTGAATTCGATGGGACCGACGGTGTGTTTGCGATGGTGGCAGCGGGACTGGGATGGGCGATCACGACACCCATATGTTTGGCCCATGGGCGTCAGTTTGGGCGCGACGTCAAAGCATTGCCGATTGAGGGGGCCGTATTTACCCGCGAAGTTCATTTGCTGGCTGCGAACGCTGTTGGAGCCGGATTGGCCAAACGGGTGCGCGCTGCAGCCCTAGAGATCATCAAAACGACAATAGAGACGGATATTCAAACGTTGGCCCCGCACGCGATCCCCCATATACGGGTCGGTTAAAAAAAGAAGGGGACCGCCCGGACTGATTCAAGCGATCCCCTTTGAGGCCGGGGGAGAGGTGGAGAAACCAATTTCTTGGCTGTCCATGATCTTAATATGCACATGACTTGTGGCGATTTCGGGGTCGGACTGTGGCATCATTAAGGTCATTTCACGGCAAGATCAGACCTAGCAATCTCATCGAAAATGCGCGACGTTTCTGAATGCGTATCTTTGCCATTATCGCGATCTTAGTTGTCACGGCCTCGGCTGTGCCGGCTGAAGAATCGTTCACGAACGCAGATTTGTTGCGGAACTTTGATACCATCGCGTTTGGTAACGAATACACCGGGCAACGTTTTGACGTGGTCCGTAAGTGGTCTAAGCCCATGCGTATGGGTATTCAGGGCAAAAAATATCCGGCGTATTTGGAAACGTTCATTGATGATGTTGCCCAGGACCTTGCCAAGACAACGGGTCACGATATCTCTCTGTATTATTCATTCGCCAAACATAAGGCTAAGTCGCTTGCACCCGACTTTGATCGGACCAAGGTCAATGTGATCTTGTATTATTTACCCGATGATGAGATCCCAGCGGCGACGGCCAAGTATTGGAATAACGATCCCGAACGTGTGCGGTGGCTGGTCGAGAATTCAACATGTTTTGCCAATTACTTCACAAAAAAGGGCGAGATCACAGCCGCAGTCATCGTGTTCCCGTCGCGCCATCCCGAGAGTTTCCATAGGGCCTGTGCGGTCGAAGAGATCACTCAAATTCTTGGATTGCCGAACGATTCAAATCTGGTGAAACCATCGATTTTTAATGACTCCAGCCAATACTTTGAGCTGACAGAACATGATCGGTGGTTATTGCGCGCGTTATATCTGCCCGAGATCACACCGGGCATGCATCGCCACGATGCGCTTAGGAAAGCACTTGATTTTTGGAAGCGCGCCCGCCCCGGATAACCAGGGCGACACCTGCGATGATGATGGCGAAACTTACGGCATGAAACAGCTGCAGTGTTTCATCTAAGAAAATCACACCCAGAATGATACCAAGTGGTGGCACCAAATGGGATGACAGTCCTGCTTTGTTGGGGCCAAGGGTTTCAACGACGCGATTATAAAAATAATAAGATAATAATGTCGGGAATATTATGATGTAGCCGAATGCCCAGGTGGTTTCAGTGGTGATGGGGATTGTAATGCCCTGGCTATATTCCCACGCCCAAAGGGGTGCCACTGCCAAAAAGCCAACAAACATGCTGGCAGCCAAGAACGCATTTGTGCCGAGGTCAGACGGCTTCATACGTATGATCACCGTGTACACGGACCAAATCGTAAAGCCACCCAAAATAAACAGATCGCCGGGCACAAACTCAACATCTGCAATCGTTGTCGGATCGCCGCGAGAAATAATAACCAGCACGCCGATACTGGATAATGCGATTCCACCGATTTGGCTGAGTGTCACGCGATCGCGAACCAAGATCCATGCGAAAATGGGCACCAGTCCAGGGACCGACGTTTGAATGATGCTTGTGTTGGTCACGGTGGTTGTCGCCAATCCGGCATACAGGAAACATGGAAACAACGCGGGACCGACAAGGCCTGCCGCCATCACGAACTTCCAATGCTTGGCAAGCACCCAGCGTTGACGCCAAACGCTCGGCCCCACGAACAAAAGCAATATGAATGTGGCGACCAGCCACCGAAAACTGACGAACGAGAATAGGGGAATATCGGCGGCAATGGTCTTTCCAACGACACTGTGCCCTGCCCACATGAACGGCGTCAGGATCAGCATCATGACGGCCATCGCCGCAGGGGCTTCTTTGTGGTCAGGTGAGGGTGGTCCCGATTTCTGGTGGGCGTTAGCGTTCATTTACCCACCAAAAGCTGGAGATATAGTGATGGTCCAATCAGGTAACCGTAATTTGGATGCTGCTGAGGCCTTCGACGTGGCCTTGGAGGATATCACCCTTCACAACGGGACCGACACCTGCGGGTGTGCCGGTATAGATCAGATCGCCTGCCTGAAGAGTGAACAGTCCAGATAGGTACGAGATCGTTTCCGGGATGTTCCAGATCAATTCGTTCAAGTTACCGTCCTGGCGGGTTTCACCGTTCACATCTAAACGGATGTGGCCTTCGGACATGTGGCCAGCTTCGGATATAGGGTGCAACAGTCCAATCGGTCCGGCATGATCGAACGATTTACCAATTTCCCACGGGCGGCCAGCTTTTTTGGCGGCACCTTGTAGATCGCGCCGGGTCATGTCTAAACCGACGGCATACCCCCAAACATGATCATAGGCGCTTTCCAACGAAATATCATTGCCGCCTTTGGATAGAGCGACAACCAGTTCGATTTCGTGATGCACATCTGATGATTTTTGCGGATACGGAAAATCCGCACCGTCAGGCATCGGTGCAAACACCAACGAACTTGTATGCTTTTCGAAAAAGAACGGCGGCTCGCGGTCCGGATCATGACCCATCTCGCGGGCGTGTTCAGCATAATTCCTACCCACACAAAAAACACGGTGGACAGGAAAGGTGTCATCGGTCCCGGCCACAGGAATGGCAACAGGATCGGGGGCTTTGATTACATGTGTCATGCTTTCTATATCCAATTTTGTGGCTGTTTGGTCAATGACCTGAGTCAATCAGCGTGCTGATTCTGATACCAGATAACTCCCAAGACTGGACCCTGGACGGAAACGCGTTGTTCAGACACACTCCGCCCAACAGATTAAAAAAACGCCGTGAAATCACGGGGGATAAGGAGTTTTTCTATGTCGTTTCGCACACCTTACTTGATGTTTTTGGGCGATGCTGCCGATGAATTGGCCGCTAAAACAGCCATTGGCGTTCGTGATTGGCGCCCGGAATGGTGCATCGGGCAAATGCGCCTGGATGGCTGCAACGCCGACCTGGGCCTGCCGGATATGAACGTATCCGAAGCCGTTGAAAAAGGCTGTGGCACCATGATCGTGGGTGTTGCGAACCGGGGTGGGATTATTTCTGAAACCTGGGCTGATGCGATTGTTGAGGGCATTGAATCTGGCATGGATATCGCCAGTGGCTTGCATCAAAAGCTGGCGTCCAATCCTAAAATCCGCGAAGCCGCCGAAAAGCATGGCCGTACATTGACCGACGTGCGTCATCCGACCCGGGATTTTCCCGTTGCGAGTGGCGTGAAACGTAAGGGCAAGCGGCTGCTGACCATCGGTACCGATGTGTCCGTTGGTAAAATGTACACGTCGTTGGCGATTTGGCGTGAAATGGAAAAACGCGGCATGAAAACCACGTTCGCGGCCACCGGCCAAACGGGTATTTTTATCGCGGGTGATGGGGTGTCTGTAGATGCTGTTGTCGCTGACTTCATTTCGGGTGCGTCGGAGTGGTTGTCACCAGATGCGGACGAAGATCACTGGCATGTCGTCGAAGGGCAGGGATCATTGTATCACACGTCCTATGCAGGTGTGACGCTTGGTCTAATCCACGGGTCACAACCGGATGCTTTGGTGATTTGCCATGACGCGGTGCGGAAAACAGCACGCGGTCTAGGTGATAAAGGCCTGCCAAGCTTTGAAGAGGTTATCGAAGCGGGCATGTGGGCGGCGAAAAACGTAAACCCGAATGTTGAGGTTGTCGGTGTATCGATCAACACCAAAAGCCTGGACGATGCCGCAGCCGAGGCCCTGATGAAAGCGACCGAAGATCGACTTGGATTGCCGACCGTTGATGCCGTGCGCACGGGTGTCGTCCCCATCGTTGATAAACTTCAGTAGGCAAAAATCATGGGTCGATCCGTCATTGTCCGTTCCGAAAGCTTTCCACTCGCGCGACCGTTCGCGATTTCGCGTGGCGTCAAGACAGCTGCCGATGTCGTTGTTGTTAAGATTTCAGATGGGGAAACATCGGGGCACGCCGAATGTGTTCCTTATCCCCGCTACGATGAAACAGTGGACGGGGTCATTGCTGAAATTGAGGCTGTTGTTCCAGCATTGGAAGCAGGGGCAGACCGCGATGCAATCAATGCGACGATGTCTGCGGGTGCGGCGCGAAACGCCGTCGATTGCGCACTCTGGGATTTTGAAGCCAAAGCCACTGGGACGCGCGTTGCAGAACTTAGCGGTGTTGGGGGCCTAAAGCCCGAGATTACGGCAGAGACGATTGGTATCGGTACAGCGGATGAAATGGGTGCCCGTGCGGCAGAACTGAATGCTGCGCCCCTGTTGAAAATTAAACTGGATGCCAAAGATGTCCGTAAACGACTAGATGCAATCCGTGAGGGCGCGCCGAATGCGCGGTTGATTATCGACCCAAACGAAGGATGGACTGTCGATTTCATTGCTGAAAATGGAACTTATTTGGCGGATATTGGCGTTGAAATGCTAGAGCAACCCGTGCCCGCAGGGGCTGATGCGGGCTTGCGTGATCTGGATTGCCCGGTGCCGATTTGTGCCGATGAAAGCCTGCACACCTCGGCCGATCTGCCTGCGCTCAAAGGCCTATATGACATGGTGAACATCAAGCTGGATAAAACGGGTGGGCTGACAGAAGCGCTCAACCTCAAACGCCAAGCGATCGATATGGGTTTTGAAATCATGGTCGGTTGCATGGTGGGGACTTCACTTGCCATGGCACCAGCCGTGCTCGTGGCACAAGGGGCCAAGATCGTTGATCTGGATGGACCATTGTTGCTCAAGGAAGATCGCGAAAATGGGATCGATTTCACGGACGGTCTGATCCGACCTGCATCATCTGCTTTGTGGGGTTAGGGGTTTCAATTTAACCCATTCGAGATTAGGTATGCGGATGCAACCAGTCATCGAAATCAAAGGCCTCGCCAAGACATATGACGATGGCTTCCAAGCGCTCAAAAGTGTCGACCTTGAAATCTCCAAGGGCGAAATTTTCGCGTTATTGGGGCCGAATGGTGCGGGTAAGACCACACTGATCAGCATCGTGTGCGGCATCGTCAATGCCAGCGCAGGTTCAGTCGCTGTTGCGGGCTATGATATCAAAACAGATTACCGAAAAACCCGCGCCATGATCGGCTTGGTGCCACAGGAATTGACCACTGAAGCATTCGAGTCGGTTTGGGATACCATCACGTTCTCACGCGGCCTGTTCGGCAAACCCAAAGACCCGGCATACCTCGAACAACTTCTCAAAGATCTCAGCCTTTTTGATAAAAAGGACAGCAAGATCATGACATTGTCGGGGGGCATGAAGCGTCGGGTACTGATCGCCAAGGCGTTGTCCCACGAACCAGAAGTTTTATTCCTGGACGAGCCCACCGCAGGCGTTGATGTCGAACTTCGCAAAGACATGTGGAATGTCGTCAGCCGACTTCGCGACAATGGCGTTACGATCATCCTAACGACCCACTACATCGAAGAAGCGGAAATGATGGCGGACCGGATCGGTGTCATCCGGCGTGGCGAGATTATCTTGGTCGAAGATAAGAAAGCACTGATGCACAAACTGGGCGAGAAGCAGCTCAAGATTCATCTGCACAATAAGCTGGATGCAGTGCCATCAAAATTAGCATCCCGTAATTTGTCGCTATCCGATGACGGTATGACCCTTGGCTATACTTATGACACAACGTCGGAACGGACGGGGATTACGTCACTCTTGTCTGAACTGAATGATGCAGATATTCGCTTTCGGGATATCGAAACAACGCAGCGTTCACTCGAAGATATCTTCGTTGGCCTCGTGCACGAGGAGCGCGAGCAATGAATTACCGTGGCGTCCTTGCGATCTATAAGTTTGAGATGGCGCGCACGTGGCGGACGGTCTGGCAAAGCATCGTATCGCCTGTGTTGTCGACGGCATTATATTTCATCGTGTTTGGCGCAGCGATTGGATCACGGATCGACGAGATTGATGGCATCAGCTATGGATCGTTCATCGTGCCCGGATTGATCATGCTGTCGCTGTTGACCCAAAGCGTTTCGAACGCCTCGTTTGGAATTTATTTCCCAAGGTTCTCCGGCACGATCTATGAAATTCTATCGGCCCCTGTGTCATACTTTGAAGTCGTGCTTGGGTATGTTGGGGCTGCCGCAACCAAGTCGATCATCCTAGGCGTTATCATCCTGGCGACGGCAGGGTTCTTTGTGGACCTGCAAGTTCAGCATCCATTCTTGATGTTCGGGTTTCTTGTGCTCACGTCGGTGACGTTCTCGTTGTTAGGCTTCATCATTGGTATCTGGGCCGAAGGTTTCGAAAAACTTCAGGTGGTGCCGCTGTTGGTGATTACACCACTGACATTTTTGGGCGGCACGTTTTATTCAATCAGTATGCTGCCACCGTTGTGGCAGCAGATCAGCTTGATCAATCCTGTTGTTTATTTGATCAGCGGCTTCCGGTGGAGCTTTTACGGCCAGGGCGATGTGAACATATGGGTCAGCATCGCGTTTTCGTTTGGGTTCTTATTCGCCTGCCTGGCCGTGATCGCGTGGATATTCAAGACGGGATACAAGCTCCGCCCTTAGAATATTTACTCAGGGCGCGGCATATTCTCCATGCCGACATAGCCCGGCAGCGCCTCAACCCGTTTGACCCATGCGTTCACATTCTCGTACGCAGACATATCGACATCGCCTTCCCAGGCCATTGCCGTGTAAGGATAAACCGCGATATCAGCAACGGTCGGGCGACCGCACGCCAGCCATTCGCGTGACGCCAGCCAAGTGTTCAAGTCATTCAAGGCCGCATGCGTATTCGCGACCGCTGTTTCTTTATCAGCGGGGCGTTTGAATTTCATGATTGCGCGCGCAATCGCAGGGCCAGCCCACATTTCATTGGCAGCGAATGCCAACCAGCTTTGGACTTCGGACATGCCTTCGGCATCATCGGGATACCAATCTGTCGATCCGTATTTCTTGGCGAGATAAACAACAATCGCCTGACCATCCCAAACGACAAAGCCATCGTCATCCATGGCAGGAACTTTCCCCAACGGATGAACGGCTAGATATTCCGGGGTTTTGTGTTCCTTGTTGATCAGATTGATTGGCACAATTTCATGTTTGACCCCAAGGAGCGAAAGCATCAGCCGCGCCTTGTGGCAATTTCCAGATACGGGTGTGTCATAAAGTTTAATCATCAAAATATTCCTATAAAATTTAATTGAGGACAGTTTTCACATTGCTGGTCATGGTGTAAACCGATTCCCATGGAAAATTCTGAAATTGAAGCTGAAACACAAATCATCCGCGAAAGCGTTAAAAAACTCTGTGCGGATTTCCCGGGGGAATACTGGCGAGAGTTGGACCGCGAGCGCGGCTACCCAACCAAATTCGTGCAAGCACTGACAGATGCCGGATATCTGGGGTGCCTGATCCCAGAAGAATACGGCGGATCGAATTTAGGCATCCGCGAAGCGGCTGTGATCCTAGAGACCATTCATCGCTCAGGGGGGAACGGGGCCGCGTGCCATGCCCAGATGTACATCATGGGTGCGTTGCTGCGACATGGGAACGACGATCAGAAACAGGCTTACTTGCCGGATATCGCGGCAGGGAAACGCCGTCTTCAGGCTTTTGGTGTTACAGAACCCACCAGTGGCACGGACACATCGCGTATTCGGACCTGGGCCAAGCGTGACGGTGATGATTATGTGGTGAACGGCCAAAAGGTCTGGACGTCACGGGCCGAGCATTCCGATCTGATGCTATTGCTTGCAAGAACGTCCGAACGCGGCTCAGGCCCAAAACCCCATGATGGTATGTCGCTGTTTATCGTCGAGATGGAAGGTGCGGTCGGCAACGGGATTGAGATCAAACCGATCCGTGCCATGCTCAACCATAACTCAACCGAAGTTTTCTTCGATAACCTTCGGGTGCCCGCGCGGAACTTGATCGGTGAAGAGGGTAAGGGCTTTCGATATATCCTGGATGGGATGAATGCCGAACGCATCTTGATCGCACACGAATGCATTGGCGATTCGCGTTGGTTCATCGAAAAAGCATCGACCTATGCCAAGGAACGTATCGTCTTTGATCGCCCTATCGGCATGAACCAGGGTATCCAGTTCCCGATTGCAACGTCGTATGCAGAAACTGAAGCCGCTGCGCTGATGTCTGCCAAGGCCGCAAATATGTTCGATGCGGGAAAATCCTGCGGGGCCGAGGCCAATATGGCGAAGCTGCTGGCATCAGAGGCATCATGGAAAGCGGCGGATGCGTGTATGCAGACCTATGGCGGGTTTGCCTATGCCGAGGAATACGATATCGAACGTAAATTCCGTGAAACACGCCTGTACCGCACGGCACCGATTTCTACGAACTTGATCTTGTCGTATATCGCCGAGCATGTTCTGGGGATGCCGCGATCGTTCTAAGCAATCAGAACGGCAGCCAGGAATGCTCTCGGTTATAATGCAGAT
>DGNZ01000150.1 GCA_002389175.1 Rhodospirillaceae bacterium UBA4479
ACTCTGTTGCGCGCAATGAAAAATGGATGCCGAAATCGACACTCAGGCCAACGAAAAGAACAGCGAATGCGACCGAAATCAGATTGAACTCACCCACCCATATGATGGCGATCGCCGCCGTCCATATTAATCCGGTGACAAGGGTCAACAACAGCGCACACATCATTCCGATAGAGCGCAACCCGGCCCCTAAAACCAACGTCACAATGATCAATGAGATGATCCCAGCGAGACCCATTCCCTGTTCGACGCTTTTGAGTTCATCATCTTGCAATACCACGCCACCGGTCAGTCGAACCAAGACCCCATTGTCTTTGAGACGGAGCGTGTCTGCCGTCGCTAAGATCGCATCTTTCGCTTTCGCCGCAGGTTGGAGAGAGCCATAATTCAGTTTTGGCTTTACTGAAATCAGCCGATATTCGGTGCCGGTGGATTTTGCTCGACCCAACAAAAGCTCTGACCAAACCACTTTTTCTGGCGCCCCATCGCGTGATGCTTTTACAACGCGAGACATTTCATCAAAGACCCGCGCTGCCTCAGATAAGTTCGCGCTCTCAAGGTCGGGAGCCTCGGCAATCAATTCAGTAATGTCGGCGAGTCCAGCCACGTTTGGTTGTTGCCACAACGTCCCCATAAAGGGTTGAGCAGCCGCCAGTCGCACATAAAGGTCGTCTAGCTCTTTAACGTCCAAGAACAAGAGCCCATTTTGCCTATAGAACGGTTCACTTAACGACGAAAACACTTCATCGAAAATGTCACTTTGGGCGGCAAGTTCTTTGACAAAGATTGCCGTTTTTTCGTCTGCGATATCAGGATTTTCAGCTTCTAAAACAATTAGAAGCGTATCGTCTAATTGCGGAAATGCCCGATCCATCTCTATCGAGTTTTGCCGAAATGATAATTCGTCAGACAACATATCTTCGTTGTCCGTATTAATTTTGAGATTGGTGGCAAGATGGAATGCAGCCGCGGCCGTTATCAAGGCAGCCAATACCAGCGTGATCCAAGCTCGCGAAACGCACACTTCGACAACACGCGCGATGGCAGCAGCAATTGACTGTTTAATGGGCTCGCTCAATGGGAACTCCGAGTTAAATTATTGCGACACGCTTTCGCCACTCAGTATTGCCCCAAAAAGGCTTTGAACCGTCGCGCCACATCAGCCGGAGAAATCGTTGGACGCCCCAAGTTGTCGATCGATCCTGGTTTGATTTTCATATGGATTAGATACGGGCCATCGATAGTATTTGCTTCGGTCATAGCTGTACGAAAGCCATCAAGATTATCGCATAAGCAAGCCCCCGCGTATCCAGACGCAATAGCGGCAGTCGCAAAATCAACGTGAGCGGATACCGTCGGCTGCCCCCCGGTTGAATCATAAGTCCCATTATCCAACACAAGATGTATCAAATTTTTGGGCGCATAGGCCCCGATGGTCGCCAAGGTCCCCATCTTCATCATCAACGCGCCGTCACCATCAATCACCACAACCGGGTTCGGTGCATTCAATGCAACACCTAACCCCATGCCAGCTGCACATCCCATTGACCCAACCTGATAGAGATGTTGGGGGCAGTCATTGATCGTGAACAATTCACGGCCGCATTTCCCCGTCGTCGCAATAATGGCTGTATGATCAGATATCTCATCCAATAACTGTTCCAGCACAGCATAGCGTGACACATCAATATCACCCGCAGCATGATCCGTGACGAAACCCTTTTTCATCTGTTTCGCCGCCGCGCCCACCGTCAACTTATGGGGTGCAACATCATCCTTCTGCATGATCAGGGCTGCAGGAAGGCCCGTATCATCCATCATTCTGCGCGCACTTTGTAGAGTTTCAGCCACGGCTTCATCACTCGCAGGAAACGCCATGCGCGGAATTCGCATTATATCGAACAAGCCCGGCGTGATTTCGCCCATCAATTCATGCTGTGGCTCATCCTTTAACCCTGGACCAGCCCGCCATGTGCAAATCACCAGCGTCGGAATTTGAAATGGATAATTCAGTGATGTCAGCGGATTGATCGCGTTGCCAAGTCCGGAGTTTTGAAACATCACAACCGTTTGCCGTCCCGCGAGCCACGCGCCCGAAGCAATTGCGACCGCCTCTCCTTCGCTGGCTGCTGCGACATACGAAGAGCTGGGGTCATCAATGGTGGCATTGATCAGGGGTGTCAAAAATGAACAAGGAACACCAGTGAAGAAGTCGAACCCGTTGGCCTTGGCCTCGGACAAAAACGAGAGCGCATCGGTCATCAAATTTTCTTTCAGTAAACTCGATATTCCATTGGTAACGCTGATCGCTGATCGCCTCAAGTAACGTTCTCATAAGACGCGGATCAGATCATGATTTACACGCTGATAGCGATCACAAACCTGACAAGGGTTACGTCTGAAGAGTTTAAGCTTTTAAATTTGGTAAAATTTCGTCCTGTGCCTTTTGCAGGTCATCGGGGAAATCAATTTCAACCCATTTGAGATCTGAAATATCAACGATTCCAAATGTCCCGGTATGTTCACCCAAGATCATATCACGCATGGCATCCTCGCACGGCGACATCAGATGACCCGCTTCAACATGTCGCTCAACACTATCGGCCAGTTTACCGCTCGTTTCAGGTGAAAACTTTGAGAAGCCCGGCCACTCACCGATGGCATCGAACTGCCCCACGATTTGCTTTCCGAAATCAGCAATTTCACCATTTCGCAGACAAATACGAACCGGGTCTTCGCCTTCATCCAACTTCTTGTCGTATGAGAAGGCGCTGGTGACAGGGCTATCTATCAAGCGTTTTAGTAATGCGGGGTCATAGAGCGTGTCCGCATCCATGAACAACGTATCATCGCCAGACCTTAAGGTAGCCCGTGCATGCCAAAGCGAGATCATGCTGCCCCCGCGGTACATGGGGTTTTCGATAATCTCGATATAATCGCCTGATGCGCAAGACATTGCTTCTGTGCTGACCAAATCTTGGCGATACCCGACAACAAGAGTTAATCCATCAATGCCAAATTCGCGGAGCAATTCAATATGGCGTGCTAACAGCGTCTTTCCGTTAAATTCAATCAAGCTTTTCGGCGGTTGCTTTCGATCATCCCCAAAAAGACGACTACCGACACCTGCCGCTAAAATTATGGCGCGCATAAAAACTCCTGAAACAGAAATGCTGCGTAAAGTGTGTGTCTACACACTCGTCACGTCTTCGACAAATATCCGTTATTCCTGAACCAGGATACGGCATCCTGGATTGCCAAAATTCCGCTGCGATGCTGATAGCCTAATTCTCGCTCTGCCCGTTCACTCGAAAAGAACATCTTCTTTTTTGACATCTTTAAGCCATCCACGGTCACGAACGGCTCACCGATACCGGTCAAGTTCGACCATGCTTCGGCGACATACGCCAATGGATAAATTGGACCACGTGGAATCTGAAACTTTGGGGGACGTGAATTCGCGGCCTCGGCAACTGTATAAAGAATTTCTTTCAACGTCATATCGTCTCCGCCCAAGATATAACGTCGGCCCCGCTCACCCTTTTCAAATGCACGGACGTGCCCTTCTGCAACGTCATCCACATGGGCCACATTGAGTCCAGTATCCACATATGCTGGCATCTTATTCGTCGCTGCTTCGACAATGATGCGACCAGTCGGTGTTGGCTTCACATCGTTCGGTCCGATCGGGGTAGAGGGGTTCACGATCACGCAATCCAATGCTGTTTGTTCAATCACTTCATTGCAGGCTTCTTCGGCCCGATATTTGGACTGCTTATAAACCCCGACCATATCCTCATACGTTACGAGCGTATTCTCGTCAGATGGTGTGCCACTTGGATTAATACCCAATACTGCGACGCTAGACGTATAGACAGCACGTTCGATGCCAACATCAGCCGCTGCCTGCAAAATAGACCGTGTGCCATCCACATTTGCAGCAAACATACCCGCAACATCACGAGTCCAAATGCGATAATCCGCAGCAACATGAAATAGCCCCGAACATCCCTCAAGCGCGGGGCGAAGCGTGCCTGGGTGCAGTAAATCACCTTCAACAACCTCAACATCCAAGCCATTCAGATTGCGCCGATCATTGTTTGGGCGGGTCAACACACGCACCTTACAACCGCACGCCAAAAGCTTCCGTGCGACGGCAGACCCAACAAACCCTGTCGCACCGGTCACAAGATATGGTCCCTGTGATAACTTCAATGTTTCAAACTCATACTGGCCAAGACACTCATAAGCGACACACAAGCACCCGCTGGCTGAAATTTCCATGGAAAAAGCCTACTAAAAAGGCTAAACACGGATTGATCGCCCCGGGTTTGATATTACTTATAGTACTTACACCGTGCGAAAGCCGATAACGGCCTATTTTTCCACGCTAATCCAGGACTTTCGGATATGAGTGAACCTATCGAAATTATCCTCGCCAATCCTCGCGGATTTTGTGCAGGTGTCGAACGCGCCATCGAGATCGTTGAGCGAGCGCTCATCAAGTACGGGCCTCCGGTCTATGTGCGCCACGAAATAGTTCATAATAAGCATGTAGTGGAGTCACTCAGATCAAAAGGCGCTGTGTTCGTTGATGAGGTAGATGAAATTCCAGATGGTGCGGTTACAATTTTCAGTGCACACGGTGTTTCAGAAAAGGTTGAGATCGAAGCACTTGAGCGCGATCTGCCGGTCATTGATGCGACCTGTCCGTTGGTTTCTAAAGTCCACAAAGAAGGCCAGAACCATGCAAAGAAAGACCGCCAAGTTGTCCTGATTGGGCACCGCGGTCACCCCGAAGTCGAGGGTACCCAAGGCCGAATTCCTGGTGGGGTGTTGTTGGTAAGCGAACCTGAAGACGTTGCATCGCTTGAAGTTGATAACCCTGACATGCTCGCGTACGTGACCCAAACAACACTATCCGTGGACGAGACCCGCGCTACAATTGATGAGCTGAAGAAACGATTCCCAAAGATCGTTGGTCCGGACGTCAAAGATATTTGCTATGCAACACAGAATCGCCAACAAGCCGTTCGCGAACTGGCCGAGTCGGTCGATCTGTTACTGGTGGTCGGCGCAAAGAACAGCTCGAACTCTAATCGGTTGGCCGAAATCGGTTCCGAATATAACACGCCATCGCACCTGATCGATGATGCGACGATGATCAAAGAAGAATGGCTGGTCGGTGTGTCAAAGGTCGGCCTTACAGCAGGAGCATCAGCGCCAGAAGAACTGGTTCAAGGTGTTGTAGAAAAAATTGCGGAATTGCGCGGCGCTGTGGTGCGCAACCATGACGGAGTTAAAGAGAACGTCGTCTTTAAGATCCCAGCACAATTGGCGGATGTTCCCGCCACAGCGGCAATGGGAGATTGATATGGCTGTTCCTCTGATCCAGCAAGCACGCGTTGGTGCATATGTGTTCAAACAGCGGTTGGCAGGGGTGGAGAAATACCCTCTCGTCCTTATGTTGGAACCGCTGTTCAAATGTAACCTTGCATGCCCAGGTTGCGGTAAAATCGATTACGACGATGATATTTTGAATAAACGTTTGAGTGCAAAAGAATGCCTTGATGCCGTAGATGAATGCGGGGCACCGATTGTATCTATTCCTGGTGGCGAACCGCTAATCCACAAAGAGATCAAACAAATCGTAGATGGCATCGTGGCCAGAAAGAAATTCGTCTATCTGTGCACCAACGCATTGCTGATGCAAAAACGCTTAGATGATTTTACACCATCCCCGTATCTGACGTTTTCTGTTCATCTGGATGGATTAGAACATCATCATGACGAGGCTGTTGCACAAAAAGGCACGTTTAAACGCGCTGTCGCTGCGATCAAAGAAGCCAAAAAACGCGGCTTCCGTGTGAATGTTAATTGCACGCTGTTCAATCAGATGACAGCCGAGGAATGCGCTGAATTCTTTGATTACTGCACAAATGAATTACAAGTTGAGGGTATTACCGTATCCCCTGGCTATGCCTATGAGCGGGCACCAAGCCAAGAGCATTTCCTCAATCGCGGCAAAACCAAAGAATTGTTCCGTAGTATCTTCCGCCTACAGGGCGATAAGAAATGGCGCTTTAGCCAATCTACTATGTTCATGGACTTCTTGGCCGGGAACCAAGAATACCATTGCACGCCTTGGGGCAACCCGACCCGTAACATCTTTGGATGGCAAAAACCATGTTATCTCCTCGGTGAAGGTTATGCGAAATCCTTCAAAGAACTCATGGATGATACCGAATGGGAAAAATACGGCACGGGCAATTACGAAAAATGTGCTGACTGCATGGTGCATTGCGGGTACGAGCCAACGGCCGTTATGGATACCGTGAAGCATCCCCTCCGAGCATTACGTATATTCTTGAAAGGGATCGAGACCGAAAAACCGATGGCGCCTGAGATTTCCTTGGACAACCAACGTCCTGCGGAATTCATGTTCGAGAATTTGGTTGAGCATATGTCAGAACGACTAGAGCGCGAAAAGGCCGAGGCCGGGACCAAGGACTCTGACCGCGCTGCCTAAGCTTTCCATCGCACGCTTGTTGTAACCGCCGAGCGACGCCAAACGGCCAATATGCCACGGAAAGATGCACATACCTGAAATGATCGGTAAGTAACTGATCGTTCCGTTCGGTCGGACGCTATCAGCAATCCAACGCGGTATTTCAAAATCCCTTGGATCGACAACAGACCTGAGAATAGCAAAGGGGATACCTTTTTCTGACGCTTTCTTGGCAACAATATGGCTTTCCATATCAACAATCGCTGCCTGGGTTTGATCGAAAATGCGGTGTTTGGCCGGAATATTGACTAAACCGTCGCTACCAAAAACGGTGCTCCCCTGAATTTCCAGGGCTTGTTCTAGGTGGGTTGTCCAATTTGAGTCACAGACCCAGGATTTGCCTGCATCATCGACGATTTCCCGTCCCACGATCAAATCACCGGGCTCAAGGTCTGGGGACAGCCCCCCTGCACTCCCAAAGCTCAAGATGCCATCAACACCTAAGGCTATAAGCTCATCGACAACATCCGCTGCAATCAACGGACGCGCGCCTGAGAACCGAATTAGAGGTGATTGTGGGTGTCCCATGATGGGACGAAGGGCGTCAGCTTCTTTGCGTACACCCGTAATGACGCCGATAGTCGGCATAATTTAAAGCTACATTCCAAATTTCGGAGAACGCTCGTTAGAGCGAGACAAATTTACGTAACGCGCAAGCGTCCAAAGTGGGAAATAAGCACTGTAACCATGGTACCTGAGATAAAACACACGTGGGAAGCCAACGGCATTGAAGTATTCCTCATGCCAGTCACCACCGTCTCTCGGCGCTTCTGTTAAAAAGTTAATGCCTTCTTGCACCGACTCACAATCTGTTTCACCCGCTGCCATCAACGCCAAAACCGCCCAAGATGTTTGCGACGGTGTGGAAACCTTGACCTCGTCTCGGCGATGTTGCCAAT
>DGNZ01000248.1 GCA_002389175.1 Rhodospirillaceae bacterium UBA4479
ATGCCGACGGTGATGTACCAGCGCTTGATGATGTCGTTCCAGATCGCCAACCAATCAAAGAATTGATCGAGCACCACATAATTTGTGACGTGAAGTGCGACGTAGAAAAACGCAAATAGTCCGAGCAAGCGGCGCAACCGCACGATCTGTTTCCATCCTGTTAAAATCTTGAACGGTGTCACCGCTAGGCTGACCAGCAAAATGCGGATGGCCCAATCGCCCAAATACAAATTGATGAATTCAACTGGATTGGCACTGAGGCCGCGACCACCGAACACGAACGTATCTGTCGCCAACCATCCAAGCCACGCCAACGGTGCCAGACACAACGCCCAGACGATGGGCTTGATCACCCAGAGCATCGGGTCGCGACGGCGTTTTGGTTTGGCAGCCGTAACGGTTGCCGGGTCAGCGGTGCTACTCATGACAGTCATGACACTATGCTCTGGTTTAAATTAAAACCACCTTGTGAGGTCCATGCCTTCGTAAAGGTGAGCAACTTCTTCTTCGTAGCCGTTAAACATCGGGGTTTCGCGCTTAAAGATCTCACCGATCCGGCGTTCCTTGGCCTGTGACCAACGCGGATGACTTTTGAGCGGATTAACGTTCGAGTAAAACCCGTATTCACGCGACGCTGATTCGTTCCAGCTGGTCGCTGGCATGGATTTTTGGAATTTGATTCGGACAATCGATTTGATCGATTTGAAGCCGTACTTCCACGGCACCATCAATCGCACGGGCGCGCCGTTTTGGTTCGGCATCACTTCGCCGAACACGCCGACGGCTAGAATCGACAATGGGTGCATGGCTTCGTCGATACGCAGGCCTTCTTTGTACGGCCAGTTCAGCACGGCACGCTTTTGGCCGGGCATACGTTCGGGATCGAACAAGGTTTCAAACGAAACGTATTTGGCGTCTTCGGTGGGCTCAAATCGTTTCAGCACATCACCGAGTGAAATGCCGACCCACGGGATCACCATCGACCATGCTTCGACGCAGCGGAATCGATATACACGCTCTTCAAGCATGTGCGGCTTGGTCAGGTCTTCGAACGAGATCTTGCCTGGCTTACGGCATGCGCCTTCGACCGAGATTTCCCAAGGCGTTGGTTCAAAATCTTGTGCATTTTCATATGGGTCGCGCTTACCGGTACCGAATTCATAAAAATTGTTGTAGCCGGTAACATCATCATAATCGTTGATCTTGTCATTTTCCGGTAGGGAAGCTGTGTTCCATTGGGTTTTTTGAACATTTGCGAGCGGCGTGCGTGCTGCAAACGCCGGCATTGGTAAGGTGCTGGCGGCCATTCCGACGCCCGCAAGGGCAGCGGTTTTCAGGAATTTACGCCGATTGTCAAAATCGGTCTTGGAGGTGATTTCAGAGCCTAAAATGTCGGACGCTTTACGATATTTAATCAACATGCACGTTTCTCACTTTTTCAATCTGTGGCTCGAGCTTAACCTGAAAAGCTTTCCAAAAGCCAACGGCGGTTGCCATCTCCTATTGTGATAGCGTATTCGATGGTTACAGGGCTACTAACGTATGATCACGTTTTCGCCAGCATATGTTAGAACGTCCTAATGTAGAGGTTTTTCTGATGCGCGTTTTATATCACCTGTGGTTATCACCATTTTCCAGAAAAGTGCGGATCGCACTGGGCGAAAAGCGCATCGACTTCGAAATGAAGGCAGAAAACGTCTGGCGTCGGTGCGAAGAATTCCTCGCCATCAACCCCATGGGCGAAGTCCCGGTGTTGGTCGAACCCGATGGGACAGCGCTTTCAGGCTCTCAAGTGATCTGCGAATTCTTGGATGATGTGCACCCCGAACCGACGTTGATCGGAAAACACCCGATGCATCGTGCGGAAACGCGCCGCTTGGTCGATTGGTTTGATCGCAAATTTAACGTCGAAGTCACCGAAAAACTGGTCGGCGAAAAATTCATGAAGCGGTTCCTGGCCTTGGGCGAGCCTGATTCAGCGCAAGTCCGCGCGGGTCACCAAAACATGCACACGCATTTGGATTATATTTCGTACTTGGTTGAGCGTCGGAAATGGCTCGCGGGTGATGAACTGACGTTGGCGGATGTCACCGCGGCGGCACACTTATCGACCATCGATTATATTGGCGATGTGCCGTGGGACAGCCACGACCCGGCCAAGGAATGGTACGCCCGCATCAAATCCCGCCCGAGCTTCCGACCCTTGTTGTCGGATCACATCCCGAGTGCTCCGCCGCCTAAGCACTACGCCGATTTGGATTTTTGATATCTGAAAAGTGTCAGCTTAACAACGCCCCCTCACCTATCCTCTCCCCCATTTCATGAGGGAGAGGGACCCTGTGCTCACGTAGCCCGCTCTAATCCCTAGGGGGAGAGGTTAGGTGAGGGGGAAGACGTCTGACGTCAATCCACCTTCACATCCATCTTTTCAATATTAGTCCGCGCAAATGCGGCGGCTTCGCTGTCGGGGGACAGTTCCAGAACACGCAACCAGTCGTCTCGGGCGGCATTGTCTTGGCCTTTTAGGCGATGGACGATGCCGCGCTCCAAAAAGGCTTCGGGGGCTTCGGGGGCACGTATCAGCGCATCGGCAAGATCGCGCTGTGCTTCGTCTAGCCGATCCAGATACCGATAGGCACTGGCCCGAAAAATATACGCTTCTACCCGTGTTGGATCGGCTGTCAGGGCGATGGTTAGGTCATCGATGGCGCCTTGGTAATCGGTCATGGCGGCGCGGGCCTGGGCGCGGTCGATCATCACGGCGGGCTGCGAGCGAAGCAAATAGACGGCTGCTGTCAATGCCGCTTCTGCCCGGGGTGCATCTCCATGCAGCAACCATGCTTGCCCAGCTTGGGCCAATATCTCGCCTTTGAATTCTGGCTCTGCCACGATGTTTTGGGCCAAAATCTCTAAACGTCGTGCGGCATATTGGGCTTGGCCATTGTGCAGCAGGGCCACCGCCGCACAGTGTTCTGCCGCATCGCCGCCGCCCAGTTCTTTCCATGCCGTGGCCATTTCGAAAGCATCGTTCGGATCAGACGGGGCGAGTGCCATGCAGCGTGCGTATTCTTGTGGATGGTTAAGTTCAGCCGCGTTGATGTCCGCCCCAACCAAGGCGCAAAAACTAAGAACGAGACTTCCAACCCATCGCTGCACGCGCTATGACCTTTAATTGAGTGTGACTGCGATAGTCTTAGCGACATGACGAGGCGCGATCAATGTATCCGCCCTAAAAGACGATGGCAGACGAGTGTTGGGACAGGAGTGATAACGTGACACGACGCGGCGGCAAACGCTTGTTTTGCTTTGGGCTTGGCTATTCGGCAGAGGCTTTGAGCGATCTTTTACCCATCACCGATTGGCATGTTAGCGGCACGGTTCGTTCTTCTGAAAAAGTACGCGATCTGAGCGAAAAGGGCATTGAAGCGGTGCTTTGGGATGGCGGTGTGCTGAGCGAAGAAGCCACGGCGCTCTTGTCGCAAGCAACGCATATTCTGAATTCTGTACCGCCCAACGAAGCAGACGATCCAGCCTTTATGGCAGGGGCCGATATTATAAGAGCCAACGATCACATCCAATGGCTTGGATATCTCTCGACCACAGGTGTTTATGGAAACACCGATGGTGCGCCCGTTGATGAGTCTTCCGCGCTCAATCCATCAAGTGCACGATCGCAACGTCGCGTCGATGCCGAGGCGGAATGGATGAGCCTGCTCACGGAACACAGTATTCCCACCCACATATTCAGGCTGGCGGGCATTTATGGCCCGGGTCGGTCCGCGTTCGATCAAATCCGTCGTGGTCAAGCCAAGCGAATTTATAAACCGGGGCATGTGTTTTCGCGCATCCATATCGATGACATCGCCAACATTTTGGCCACGTCCATCGCGCGCCCAAATCCTGGTGCCGCCTATAATGTTTGCGATAACGAACCGGCACCCCCAGCCGAAGTCACGGCCTATGCATGCAGCTTGTTAGGGATTGAGCCGCCAGAAGTTGAAGAGTTTGAGACCGCCAAGCAGCGCATGACGCCGATGGGTTTGAGTTTTTGGACTGATAATCGCCGGGTCAGCAATCGCCGTATTCGCGAAGACTTGGGCGTGCAATTGGCGCATCCGGATTATCGATCGGGATTACAGGCCGTCCTGAAAGAAGGCGGCTGAATTCTCGGCTTTTTCGAATCGACCCGTCGCTGAGTCATAGATTTCCAGACCTGCCGTTTCCAAATCAAAATACCAACCATGCAGCTTAAGCGTCTTGGCCGCCATGCGTTCCCTAATCCATGGGAATGTGGTCAGGTTTTCGAGCGATACGAGAACCGCATTCCGCTCACACACCCGGGCGATTTCCTCGTCCGTCGCATCGGGCATGGTCGCCAGCGCGCGGCGGTGCGCCGCTGACAACGTCGAGACCCAACCAGGCACAAACGAATATCCCGCTTCGGTCATGGCTTCGCCGTCGATCATCGCTTTGACGCCACCACAATGTGCATGCCCGAGCACAACAATATTGGGCACATTCAGTCCAAGAACGGCGTATTCCAACGCCGCACTGGTGCCATGGAACGTGCCGCCTTCTTCCATTGGGGGAACCAGATTGGCGACGTTTCTGATCATGAAAATATCGCCGGGCTCGGCACGAAACACGAACGCCGGATCAACGCGCGAATCTGAACACGCGATGACGGCGGCCCCGGGGTGCTGACCCTCGTGGACCATGCTCTCGAATTTTTCGCGGCTGCCTTCGTGCATGCCGGTCTTAAATTCGCGGTATCCCTTTAACATGCGTGCGATGGGCATTTTACGCAGTCTCCTCTAACAGGGCGCCCACGGTCCGCAACAGACGGGCAATATCATGGGGTTCAGACAAGCGATGATCGCCTGTTTTTACGAATTGGACTTCGACATCAGTACTGGTGACTTTATCCATGATTTTATGGGCCGTCTGCCAGGGAACGTCTTCATCCAGCAGACCATGAATTAAGCGCAAGGGCATATCCAGCGGTATTTCGTTGTCCAACAAGATATGATTATCACCCTCATCAAGCAGCTTTTTGCCGATTCGATATGGCTCCTGATCATCATAACAGTTGGGAATATCGCAATATCCCGTGGTCTCCAGATCGGCCTTTTGTTGATCGCTCAGGGCTTGGGGGATCAAATCACGGGTGAAATCTGGTGCTGCTGCAATGCCGACCAACCCCGCGATGCGTTCGGGACGTGCCAATGCGGTTAACAGCATCATCCAGCCTCCCATCGATGATCCGACCAGAATCTGCGGACCTTTAGTAACATTATCCAATACGGCGACGGCATCATCCGCCCATTCACCAATCGCACCGTCCTCGAACGTGCCAGATGATTCACCGTGGCCCGAATAATCGAAGCGGGTAAAGGCGTGACCGCGTTCTACACAGAACGCTTCCAAGGCTAAAGCCTTGCCGCCTTCCATGTCTGATTTGAAACCCGTTAAGAACATCACACCAGGGCCCTTGCCAGGTGTGTGACGGTACGCAATCATTGTTTCGTGATCGCGTGTTAGAATGCTGGGCGCATTTGATTGATCCGGCATCGAAGCTCCCGTATTAGAGTGCCATGAACGTAATTGAAGACCAGGACAATAGCACTGGTGAACCAGTCTTGAAACGCCCTGAAATAGATCAGGATGCGTATCCGACAATATTGCAAATTCTACCGGCCCTTGGCGGCAGTGGTGGGGTTGAGCGTGGCACCGTGGAAATAGCAGGCGCCATCGTCGAAGCTGGTGGCCGGGCCATAGTCGCATCCGAAGGGGGCCTGCAGACCCACGATTTGAAGCGGGTAAACGCCGATCACGTGACTTTACCGATGGCGTCCAAGAACCCTTTCGTGATGTATCGGAATATCAAACGGATCGCCGACCTGATTCGACAAGAACGTGTCGATATTGTCCATGTCCGCTCGCGCGCCCCGGCTTGGAGCGCTTATTTCGCCTGCAAACGCGCTCGAAAGCCGCTTTTGACCACGTTCCACGGCACCTATTCCATCGGTAATTTTCTGAAACGCAAATACAACTGGATTATGACGTCGGGCGAACGTGTGGTCGCTATTTCTGAATTTATCGCAGGCCATGTACGTCGTCATTACGGGGTGCCGGTTGATAAAATCCGGGTCATTCATCGTGGTGTCGATATCGACAAGTTTGATGCCGATAAGGTCTCTGCCGAACGCGTGATCAAGCTTTCGACCGATTGGCGGATGCCTGATGGGGTGCCGATCATCATGCTGCCGGGTCGCCTGACGCGCTGGAAAGGCCAATTGGTCCTGATCGATGCGTTGGCGAAATTGGGTCATACAAACATTCGTTGTTTGCTGGTCGGCAGCGCGCAAGGCCGCGAGGTTTATCGCCGCGAAATTGAAAAACGCGTGATGGAGCATGGCCTCGAAGAAGTCGTGCGGATCATCGATCACTGTGACGATATGCCAGCGGCTTATATGCTGACCGATTTGGTGATTTCAGCCTCTACCGATCCCGAAGCGTTTGGCCGTGTCGTGGCTGAGGCTCAGGCCATGGGGCGCCCGGTGATCGCCACCGATCATGGCGGGGCGCGCGAAACCGTCAAAGTTGGCGAAACGGGCTGGCTGACAAAGCCCGGCGATGCGGATTCCTTGGCAGCAGCGTTGGCCGAGGGTCTGGGTATGGACAAGAACACGCGAAACAAAATGGCAGCAAATGCCATTCAACATGTTCGCAAGAATTTTTCCAAGGCGCAGATGTGCGAAAAAACCCTCGACGTCTATAACGAGATCCTGACCGAATGGGCATCGAAGCACCCGTCGTGAGCGACAATCCCGACCGGATATTGGTGATTAAACTGGGCGCGCTTGGTGATGTCATCCAGGCGTTGGGGCCGATGCGCGCGATCCGCGAACACCACCCCGATGCCCACATTACGTGTATGACCACAGCGCCTTATCTCGATCTGATCGAACAAACAGGCTTTTTCGACACCGTTTGGGAACATAAACGCCCCAGCAATATCGATCTGATGGGTTGGATCACCCAGCGCTTGAAGTTCAAAGCGCGCAAATTCCGTCGCGTCTATGACTTGCAGACATCTAGCCGTTCCAACCGTTTGTATAAATTGCTGTGGCCGGGACCGTATCCTGAATGGTCGGGCAATGCGTCCGGGTGTTCCCATCTGCATGCCAATCCAGCCCGAGATTCGATGCATACGTTGGAGCGTCAGGCCGAGCAGTTGGCGGATGCAGGGATTCCTGCAACGCCACCGCCATCGCTTGAGGGACTCGGCGAAGATATCAGCGACCTGAATGTTCCGAGCCCATATTGCCTGGTTGTGCCAGGCGGCGCGGCGCACCGCCCAGAAAAACGCTGGCCAACAGATCATTACCGCGATGCGATCCAGCGAATCATTGCGACCGGCGTGACCCCGGTGATTGTGGGTACCCGTTCCGAAGGGTCGCTGGCCCGTGAAATCACAGATGGCATCGATGGTGTGATCAATTTGGTCGATCAGACGTCATTGTTATCTTTGATTGGTTTGGCGAAGGGGGCGCGGTTTGCGCTTGGTAATGATAGTGGCCCGATGCACGTCACGGCGGTCGCCGGGGTGCCGTCTGTTGTGCTTTATTCTCATGCATCCGATCCAGCGTTGTGCGCACAACGGGGGGCATCCGTCACAATCCTTCGAAAATCGTCCCTAAACGAGATCACAGTCGATGAAGTGATGGCTGCACTCCCGCCCCGGAATCCTTGACGCTTTCGCGCTTGGCCGTTAACTACCCCCATAAGAAATTCCGTTTTTGATACAGAGACATATTATGGTCGCGATTACTCTTCCGGACGGTTCGGTCCGCACATACGATAGCCACATTACGGCAGGCGAAGTTGCCGCCGAAATTGGCCCGGGTTTGGCCAAGGCGGCGATGGTTGCGCGGGTCAATGGAGAGCTGTGGGATTTGGATCGTGCGATCACCGAAGATGCCGAAATTGCGCTGATCACCGACAAAAACGAGGAAGAGGCCCTCGAAGTGCTCCGTCACGATGCAGCACACGTGTTGGCGATGGCCGTCCAAGAGCTTTTTCCAGGCACCCAAATCACGTTTGGCCCGTCTATCGAAGATGGCTTCTATTATGATTTCCATCGCGATGAACCGTTTTCAACTGAAGATTTCGAAGCCATCGAAAAACGCATGGGCGACATTGTTGATCGAAATATCCCAATCGTGCGCGAAGTTTGGACCCGCGACGATGTTGCCAAATTCTTCAAAGAAAAAGGCGAGACATTTAAGGCCGAATGGGTGTTTGAGCTTCCCGAAGGTGACGAGATCACGATGTATCGCCAAGGCGATTGGGTTGATCTGTGCCGGGGGCCGCATCTGCGCACGACAAAACAGTTGGGCAAGTCGTTCAAGCTGATGAAGCTGGCCGGGGCGTACTGGCGCGGCGATGCACGTAACCCGCAGCTACAGCGGATTTACGGCACAGTTTGGTGCAACGATAAAGAACTCAAAGCGTATCTGACGCGGATAGAAGAAGCTGAAAAGCGCGATCACCGTAAGCTCGGCAAGGAAATGAACCTGTTCCATTTCCAAGAAGAAGCCCAGGGCTCGGTATTTTGGCATCCCCATGGCTGGACGGTTTACCGGATGTGCGAAAAGTACATGCGCATTCGCCTTGAAGATGCGGGCTACGTTGAGGTTAAGACACCGCAATTGGTGGACCGTGATTTGTGGGAACGTTCCGGGCATTGGGATAAATTCCGTGACCATATGTTCATTGCCGAAGTGGACGAATCCAGCAATGACGCTGCCAGTGAAAATACAGGCGATGCTGATGAGGTTGTACCAGCGGTCGTCAACGAAGCCGATATTAAACACTTGGCGTTAAAACCGATGAACTGCCCATGCCACGTGCAGATTTTCCGCCAAGGCATCAAAAGTTATCGCGATTTACCGCTTCGTATGGCCGAATTCGGATCATGCCACCGCTACGAGCCTTCGGGCGCACTGCACGGTCTGATGCGGGTCCGCGCGTTTACACAGGATGATGCGCATATCTTCTGCACCGAAGAGCAAATCCTGTCCGAGACGAAGATCTTCATCGATTTGTTGGCGTCTATTTATAAAGACTTTGGTTTCGAAGAATTTGTCATCAAGTTTTCTGATCGCCCGGAAGTGCGTGCGGGCGAGGATGAGACTTGGGACAAGGCGGAAACAGCGCTCAAAGAAGCGGCATTGGCGGCAGGCGCTGATCTGGTGATGAACCCAGGCGAGGGGGCGTTCTACGGCCCTAAACTAGAATTTGTGCTGCGTGATGCCATCGGCCGTGATTGGCAGTGCGGCACATTGCAGGTCGATTTCGTATTACCGCAACGTCTGGATGCGGAATATGTCGGCGAAGATGGCAACAAACACCGTCCGGTCATGCTGCATCGCGCGATCTTGGGATCGTTTGAGCGCTTCATCGGTATTTTGATCGAAAACTTCGCCGGACGCTTCCCGTTGTGGCTGGCCCCGGTTCAGGTTGTGGTGGCACCGATCACCAGCGATATGGATGATTATGCGCGCGACGTGATGGCCGCGCTACAGGCCGCAGGTGTGCGTGCAGACGTCGATGTCCGCAATGAAAAGATCAATTATAAGATTCGCGAACACAGCCATGCCAAGGTTCCTGTGATCCTTGTTGTCGGTGGTCGCGAAGCTGAAAACCGCACGGTGGCTATGCGTCGCCTGGGCGGGAAGGACCAAGAAGTGATCTCGTTGGATGACGCTGTTTCGCGTATCAGCGAAGAAGGGCTTGGTCCTTTAGCTGCACTATGATTTTATAACAGAATGTGCCATATAAATGGTGCTGACCGCATGGTGCGGTCATTGTGTAAACAGATTTAGGAGAGACCTCCATAGCACGTCGTCCCGGCCCACCGGCGCCGCCGTCCAAAGATGGACCCCGCGCCAACGAAGATATTCTTGCTGACCCTGTCCGCCTTGTAGATGCAGACGGAGAAATGGTCGGCGTAATTGGACTTAAAGAAGCAATAGACATGGCCATCGAAGTCGGTCTTGATTTGGTGGAAGTATCACCAAACGCGGCGCCGCCTGTCTGTAAAATCCTCGACTACGGTAAATACAAGTACGAGGCGCAGAAAAAGGCCAACGAAGCCCGCAAGAAGCAAAAAGTCATTGAAGTCAAAGAGATCAAGATGCGCCCCGGCATCGACGACCACGATTACGAGGTCAA
>DGNZ01000213.1 GCA_002389175.1 Rhodospirillaceae bacterium UBA4479
ACAGCGATTCTGCTGCGTGCGGCGGTCAGTCAAATTGATAAACAGGCCGTGGCGCTTCGCGAAGAAGTCGAGTTCTTGGTCAAAGCCCGCGCTGAAATCTCAGCACGGGCCGAATCGCTCCGTGAAACATCGGCACTTTTAGATCGAGAGCGCCGACGTTTAGGCGCATTAATGTCGCGTAAAAAAGTGCTTAAACGTCGCGCAGACAAGCAGGCCTATGCTTCTGATCAGCGTATGGCCGCTCTCGGACAAAAAGCCCGGTCTTTGCAGGAACTGCTTAAGGGCCTGGACGTAGAAAAAAAGCGACGTGCTCAAGACAGCACCAAAGATCAAGCTTCTGCTCCGGCTGTGGCCGCCAAAAAACAAGTGTCAGTAACGCCTAAGCAGCTTCGAAAAATTGGAAAAGCGCGTGGTCAGTTGAACTTGCCTGCGATCGGACGTCTTGTTGGTCGTTACGGTGAAAAGACGGATGGCGGGCTATCACGAAAAGGTGTCACAATCGCGACACCTAATCGCGCCCAAATTGTTGCCACATTTGACGGTACAGTGGCATATGCAGGTAAATTTAGAGGGTATGGGCTTCTCTTGATCATCGAACACAGCGAAGGATATCATAGCCTTCTTGCAGGCATGAGCAGAATCGATGTGGAACAGGGTCAGCAAGTCATCGCGGGAGAGCCCGTAGGTGTCATTGATGAGAGTGGTGATGGCGAGCCGGTACTCTATGTTGAATTACGTCGTAATGGCCAACCTATCAATCCTGTGCCATGGTTGGCAGCACGCAAAAATGAGGTAAACGGATGATAAAACGGATGATTTCCCCCATCGGGGCATTGGCAATTGCGCTCGTCGTGACGCTGGGGGCGTCGCCGGTTCTGGCCGTTGATGCAAAGAAGAATGATGAAGAAACCTATCGCCTGTTAGCGCTCTTTGGTGATGTGTTTGAACGTGTTCGCGCTGAATACGTTGAGCCACCTAGCGAAGAAGAAATGATCGAGGCTGCGATTACAGGCATGCTGACATCTTTGGACCCGCATTCCAGTTTCCTGAACGCGAAAAGCTTTAAGGAAATGCAGGTAAATACCCGTGGTGAATTTGGTGGGCTGGGGATTCAGGTCACCATGGAAGCGGGCTATATCAAAGTAATTTCACCGATTGATGATACACCTGCTTTTCGGGCGGGTGTCGAAGCAGGTGATATCGTCACGCATCTTGATGGCGAATCTGTTCAGGGTCTGACCTTGACCCAGGCTGTTGATAAAATGCGTGGTAAAGTTGGCAGTGATATTCGCATGACCGTTGTGCGAGAAGGCCGAGAGCCTTTTGACGTGTCGATTACCCGTGCAGTCATCAAAATCACATCCGTTCGGTCCCGTGTCGAGGGCGACATTGGTTATATCCGGATTACGTCGTTCAACGAGCAAACAGATGTTGGCTTGAAGCGCGCCGTTGAGAAAATCAACGAAGAGCTGGGTGATAAGATCCAAGGATATGTTCTTGATTTGCGAAACAACCCCGGTGGCTTGCTTGATCAAGCTGTTGCAGTTTCTGACGCATTTCTTGAGCGCGGTGAAATTGTATCAACGCGGTCTCGTAACCCCGAGGATACGCAGCGTTTCAATGCGCGGTCAGGCGATCTGATTGAAGGTATGCCGCTGGTTATACTTATCAATGGTGGTTCAGCATCGGCATCTGAAATTGTCGCTGGCGCGTTGCAAGATCATCGTCGTGCGGTTGTGCTTGGAACCAAATCATTCGGTAAGGGATCTGTTCAGACGATCATGCCGGTCAGTGGTAATGGTGCGATGCGTTTAACCACAGCCCGTTATTACACGCCATCCGGGCGTTCGATCCAAGCCAAGGGTGTCGATCCAGACATCGAAGTTAAGCAATCTCGGATTGAGGAAATTTCCTCTAAACGTCCGCGCCGCAGTGAGGCAGATCTGCGTGGAGCGTTAGATACAAGTACCAAAACCGAGAGTGAGACTGAGGGAACTGATGGTGTCGAATCTGCCGAGAAGGCAGAAGAGGAAAAACCGCAGGATTATCAGCTTCTGCGGGCGCTTGATCTGATTAGGGGCCTTGCCATTATGTCCCAACAGGCGAAGGCGGAATGATCCAATTGGTTTTGCGTGATCACTCGTGAATGCAGGGCGGCTCGCGCTTAGCGCGGGCCGTTTGCCGTTTCGGAGGTTGTATTGAAGTTCCCTAAGCTTTTCGGAAAAAAAGACGACTCAGACGACTTTGATGATGATCTCGATGAAGACGAGGTCGATATCGATGATCTCGATGACCATGTCAGTGGGTTGGATAAGTCGACTGATGATGAGGATCTAAGCGGCAATTATGCCTCTGGCCCCGTCAAAGACGAAGACGACGAAGAAGAAATGATCGGTTCAAACGAATCAATCAAGAATCCGTTTGATGGGATCGAGGACGAATTTGACGATGACTACGAAGATGATGACGAAGACGAAGACGAAGACGAGGAAGATGAGGAGTCATCGCGAAAGAAAGCACTGATCTTCGCAGCAATTGGCGGTGCAGTCGTTTTGATGAGTGTCATTGGCGGTGCCAGTTGGTTTATATTTTCAAGCTCAGACGATGCTGTTGTCGCCGCAAAGAATGACCCGGGCCGAGTCGAGCTGGCGATGCCGGCACCGCTTGGGAGCCTTAATTCTGCTTTGTCCACAGAACCAACGGCAGTGGAAACGTCGACTGAACAAACAGTATCATCTTCGATTTCACCCACAGATAGCGCACAACCAGGTGGAAATACGCCCGATGGAGAAATAGACAAATCTGAAGCCATGCTTGACCCGGCTGCGACTGCAGCAACTGCACCGGCAGGTGGTCTGAATTCGTTGAACAGTCTCAATACCACTCAATCTGCTGGTGGTGGGGTCGTTGTGGCCTCTGTATCCGAGGCTGCATTGGCACGATTGCCGGATCATCCTAGTGCTGCTGATCAAAGCCAAGCATTGTCGCCAGCGCCTACGGTCGGTCTCATCGAAGAGAAAAAGGATATCGGTAAGCTGCCGCGTATCGCATCGGATGGGGCTCAACCCTGGCAGGTTTATGCCCGCCCAGTTGATCCAGGGATCACCACACCCAGAATTGCAATATTGTTCGAAGGTATTGGCCTCAGTCGTCAAGCATCGCTTGGCGTTATTAATAAATTGCCGCCGGAAATTAGTTTTGTGATGAGCCCATATGGCCGGAACCTCAATGATTGGGTGTTTCGTGCGCGTTTGGCGGGGCATGAATTATTCATGTCGTTACCGATGGAAAGTGAAAAATTCCCTGTTGAAGATGCGGGACCGCTCGCGCTCGATACGCGTGTGCAACTCGCCGAGAATCAGCGACGTATGGAAACTGTCATGGCCAGCGCACAAGGTTACGTGGGGCTGGTAACGATGATGGGGTCGCGCTTTATGAAAGCGGAAGGCCAGGTCAGGCGGGTGCTTCAAGATGTGAAATCGCGCGGTTTGATGTTCGTCGTTGGAGGTAAGAAAAGCCGTAATGAGGTTTTCCCGATCGCGACAGACCTTAATTTACCTCGCGTTGAAAGTGAAATGTATATCGATAGCGAACCAAGAATTCAGCAAATTCGTGAAAACTTGGACCGTTTGGAGAGTTTAGCTAAAGAGCGCGGTTCTGTGCTGGCGATGGCACGACCGTATCCTGTGACCATCAAAAGTGTATTGGATTGGATTGCGACCCTTCCCGATAAAGGGGTGATCCTCGTGCCTGCATCATCTGTTGCGACGTTGACGTCAAACCAAGGCGGATGAGCGTGGTTGTTGTTTCGTCGTGTTGTCTTTCTGACTATGTCTGCTAATCCAATTTCGATTAAGCCTCCGAATGGATATAGGCCCTGCGTCGGCATTGTCTTATTTAATGCCGATGGACGCGTGTTTATGGGATGCCGCAGTGATTTGGGCGAGGAAGAGCCTTATCGCTGGCAACTGCCACAGGGCGGAATTGACAAAGGCGAAGACCCTGAGCACGCGGCGCGGCGCGAACTCCTCGAAGAAACCGGTATTCATTCAGTTGAGTTGCTCAGTTCGACCGATGAATGGCTGACGTATGATTTCCCAAAAGAAGTGATCGGAAAACGGTTTAATAAATACCGGGGCCAGGCACAACTTTGGTATGCATATCGTTTCGTTGGCGAAGAGTCAGAGATCGATTTAGACCAATCAAATCCCCCTGAGTTTCAGCAATGGGACTGGATGAACATTAAAATTATTCCAGAGTTGATTGTCCCCTTTAAACGGCATGTCTACGCGGCTATTGTTTCGTCATTCGGACCGTTGGGGAGCGGAAACATCCGATAAGGGGACGAGAAGTTTATGGATATGTATCTTCAGTTGATCGGTGGGTTAATAATCCTGTTGATTGCTGCCGAAGCAATGGTTCGAGGCGCAGTTATCCTCGCGGATAAAATGGGTGTGTCACCCATGGTCATTGGTATGACTGTGGTGGCTTTCGGAACATCCGCGCCAGAGTTGGTTGTCAGTTTGCAAGCATCGATGCAAGGGTCCCCTGGTCTGGCTATTGGTAATATCGTCGGTTCTAACATTGCCAATGTATGGCTGATTCTAGGGGCAGCTTGTTTGGTTATGCCCATCTTGGCGAAGCCCGCCGCTATGCCTCGTGATATTGCTCTGCTTGTAGGCGGCACCGTGATCTTTTCTATCATGTGTCTATTCGGCGCGGTGGACCGTGTTTCTGGCGTAATCCTTTTGGTCATTTTTGCGGGATTCATTTTTGCATCTTATTTCCGTGGGCAAGACGACCCCGATGTTCTTGAAGAACATGCTGAGGAATTGGCAGAACTTGAAAAAGGTGTGCCAAAAAATGTGCCTGTCGCCTTTGCGCTTACTGTTGGTGGGATCGTAGGACTCGCGTTTGGTGCAGACTTGCTTGTTGATGGCGGTTCAGCGATTGCTCGATCATATGGTGTTTCTGAAGAAGTCATCGGTTTGACGCTGCTTGCGTTCGGTACATCACTGCCGGAATTAGCGGCCTCAGTTGTTGCGGCTTATCGGGGACATCCTGATGTTGCCATTGGTAATGTCATTGGCTCCAACGTCTTTAACATGATGCTCGTCGGTGGTTTGGTTGCTGTTGTGACGGGGCTGCAGGTGCCGGATCAAGTTATTGGCTTTGATATCTGGGTAATGTTGTTCGCTACTTTGATGCTGATGCCTGTGTTGCTAGGTTGGGTGAAACTCAATCGTGGTGTCGCAGCTGTCTTTTTCTTGTTGTATGTCGGTTACATCAGCGCCCAGGCATATGGTGTTGATCGTCTTTTGGCCTCAGTTTAAGCGCGGTATCTGATGCGCCGGGTCCTTGTCACAGGTGGCGCAAAACGTATCGGCCGAACGATTGTCGACCGACTAGCCTCGGATGGTTGGGATGTCGCGATACATCATCATTCCTCGGCAGATGATGCCGCTGCTGCGGCCGATTATGTGCGATCTTTGGGCCGTAATTCTGTTGCTGTATCGGCCAATCTAGAAGATGTGACAGCTATTCGTCATATGGCGTCAGAAGTCTGCGATGCTCTGGGACCCTTAACAGCCGTTGTGAATAATGCCTCTGTTTTTATCGGTGATGATGTCAAAACCGAAGACTTTGAGGTTTGGGATCAGCATATGGATGTGCATCTCAAAGCACCCTATGTGTTGACCCAGGAATTGATGAAGCAAGTGCCCAAAGGAAAGCTGGGCAGTGTTGTGAATGTGATCGATCAACGTGTCTTTAATCCATCCAAGCATTTCCCAAGCTATACCATGAGTAAAATGGCGCTGTGGGATCAGACCCAAGTTTTAGCCCGTGCACTAGCGCCGAATATCCGCGTGAACGCCGTAGGGCCAGGACCTGTATTGCCAAGCCCAAGGCAAAGCCAAGAAGACTTCGACATACAGGCGCGCCAAACACCCTTGGAACGTGCTGTAGAGCCAGCCGAGATCGCCGCCGCTGTTAGTTTTCTCCTTGACGCGCCTTCGGTCACAGGTCAGATGATTGCTGTAGATTCCGGTCAATTTATGAATTGGGCATATGAGACCGAAGAGACGAAGCCGCGCGAGTAGGGCTGCCTGCGCATAATTTTAAAACCGAGGATTCTGATATGAGCTCTGATGCACGCGAAATTCTAGAGCCGGTAAAGATCGCAGATGCGCGCTCTAGGGTACGACATGTATTCGTGCGCGATCTGGTGCTTATGGCATTGATCGGTATTCACGACTTTGAACATGACGACCCACAGCGATTGCGAGTCAATTTAGACTTAGCTGTCCGTGAGAGTGAAGGCGGCCTCGAAGACAGTATTGGTAATGTTGTTTGCTATGAATCTCTCGTAAACGGTGTGCAAGAAATCATCAATGTTGGCCATGTTGGCTTGGTTGAAACTATGGCTGAGACCATTGCCGAAATGTGCCTAGAAGATAAGCGTGTTAGGTCTGTACGCGTGCGTGTAGAAAAACTTGATATAATCGAGGCTGCAGGCAGTGTTGGCGTCGAAATTGAACGGTTTAATAACGAAGTATAAATCGTTAATACATGACCGCTATTTGAGGGTATATTGTGCGCTAACTTTTTTGACTGGCGTTTCTTTTGCACAGTGCAGGCTTTGTTATCTTAAATTGACACCCAAGTTTCAGATTCTTGACATGTCAGCGCATCTTTATTCAAAATTGAATAAAATCAATGGGTTACAATATTGCATAAATTTTAAGCAAAGTCCTTAAGGCCTTTGAATCGTAATGGTTTTTCGAACCATCGAAGTTTTTTCAACAAGGTTATCCACAGGTTTCGTGGATAGAGTTATGGTTAATATTCAAATCTCCTGTGACTATTTATTCTTGGCAACAATAGGTCCAGATAAGCAGTTGAATTCATGAGTGAATCACCACTTGAGGAAGGCGTGAATACGGAGTCGCAAAGCCCGCAAACGCCAAAGGGTGCGGACGTGATTCGTGCTCGAATAGCATCATTGCCGACGTCACCGGGTGTGTATCGCATGATCAGCGAGGCTGGTGATGTTCTTTACGTCGGCAAAGCTAAGAATATCAGAAAACGGGTCACGAGCTACACGCATCCTGATCGCCAATCTATCCGTATTGCCAGGATGATTGCGCAGACCATTGATCTTGAAATTGTGCGGACCGAGACCGAAGCAGAAGCGCTGTTGATGGAGTCTGACCTCATCAAACGGTATGCGCCGCGCTATAATATTCTGCTGCGCGACGATAAGACATTTCCATACATTCTTGTTACGGGTGATCATGACTATCCCCAGGTTGTGAAATACAGGGGGTCTCGATCGCGCAAGGGTGAGTATTTTGGGCCATTTGCGTCGGTTTGGGCAGTCAACGATACGCTTGGGCTATTACAACGCGCCTTTTTGTTGCGGACATGCTCGGACAATGTTTTTGCCAATCGCACGCGGCCTTGCCTGCTTTATCAAATCAAACGTTGCAGTGGCCCATGTGTAGATCGCATCAGCAAAGACGAATATGTGAAGTTGGTCGAAGAGGCCCGCACATTCTTATTGGGTGACAGTCATGGAATCCAAGAAGGATTGGCGAAACGCATGCAACAAGCGTCAGACACGCTTGAGTTCGAACTCGCGGGTCAATTCCGTGATCGCATACGTGCCCTGACACGTGTTCAATCGCGCCATGAAGCCGTCGCCGCCGGTGTCGAAGATGCTGATGTAATCGCTGTTCACCAGGACGGAGGAACAACATGTGCCGAGATATTCTTCTTCCGTGGCGGGCGTAGCTATGGAAACCGGGCTTATTTCCCATCACATGCTAAAGATGATGGGCCTGAAGAGGTTCTAGAGGCGTTCTTGGGGCAGTTTTATGCAAAGACCAAGCCCGCATCACTGATTTTAGTATCTCATGTCGTGCCTAATCACGATTTGATCGAAGAAGCATTGAGTGTTCGAGCTGACAGGCGGGTCGAGCTTCGACATCCGACACGTGGCGAGAAAAAACGAGTCGTTGAAAATGCGATGATTAATGCGCGCGATGCCTTGGCGAGGCGGTTGTCGGAAAGTGCATCGCAAATACGATTGCTGGATGGATTGGCAAGCGTATTACAATTGGACGGCGCACCCGAACGCGTTGAGGTTTACGACAACTCGCATGTTTCGGGTACAAATGCGGTCGGCGCCATGATTGTCGTTGGCCCTGAGGGCTTCATGAAAAATGCCTACAGGAAATACAATATCCGCCGTGCCGGATCAGGCGGTGCATCTGCTGGCGATGACTACGATATGATGCGTGAAGTCTTGGAACGTCGGTTTTCAAGGGCGCAAAAAGAAGACCCAGATAAAACAAAAGGGATGTGGCCCGATTTGGTTTTGGTCGACGGCGGCAAAGGGCAGCTCTCATCTGCCATGAGCGTATTCGAAGAATTAGGCATCGAAAATGTTGCTTTAGCGGCTATCGCCAAAGGACCCGACCGTGATGCGGGCCGAGAGAAGATATTCTTGCCAGAGCAATCTGAGCCAATCCAACTGGGCTTCAAGGACCCTGTGTTGTATTTTCTACAACGCATTCGCGATGAGGCTCATCGCTTTGCAATTGGGACACATCGGGCGAAACGTGGTAAACAAATTCAAAAATCGATCCTTGATGAAGTACCCGGCATCGGTGCCAAAAGGAAAAAAGCACTGTTGCATCATTTCGGTGCAGCCAAGGCCGTGTCGACGGCGGGCGTCAAAGACCTGGAAGCCGTTGAAGGTATCAGTCGGGGCATTGCCAAAAAAATCTACGATTGGTTCCATTCCGAGCCGTAAATGATGGTCGTTATTCTGCGTCTGTATTTCATCCTGCAGTCGAACCTGTTAGAACAAGTCTAATTACTGGTTTCCCTGCCCCGTGATGGGGTCGAAGCGCTGGATGAACAAACTTAATGCTCACCAAAATTCCAAATATCCTGACACTGGGCCGTATTATTGCGATCCCGGTTTTGATTTTAGTATTGGTTTTTCTGGATGCGCCGCTCGCAAATTGGGTGGCATTTGGATTTTATACTGCGGCCTGTGTTACCGATTTCTTTGATGGATATTTAGCGCGCGTATTGGATCAACAATCTGCATTTGGCCGTTTCTTAGATCCAATTGCTGACAAGTTACTTGTCGCTTCGGTGTTGCTGGTTTTAATGGGGGTTGATCGCATCGGCGGTTTAACGATTTTACCAGCAGCGGTGATATTGTGCCGTGAAATATTGGTATCTGGCCTTCGGGAATTTTTAGCTGAAGTCCGTGTTTCTGTTCCTGTGACACGGATGGCAAAGTGGAAGACCACGATACAGATGTTAGCCCTTGGTTTTCTGCTGGTGGGGCATGCAGGACCAGACTTTGGCCCCATTTCGACGATAGAAATCGGCATCTATGGATTGTGGGGCGCAGCCTTGCTGACTTTGATTACTGGCGTGGACTATTTCGTCGCTGGATTGCGTCATATTATGCAAGTCGATGATGCGGCTGATGCACGCAAAGCTAAAACGCCGCCAAACTAGCCACATTTGCGATATAGATCTCATTGATAGAGACGTTGCTGTATCGCCTTGAAAGCCTTGATTTTAGGACCTTAAGAGACGATATCTCTGTAAGGGTGAGAGCATACGTCTGGGTAAAATAGAGGGCTGTTTGGTGACAAAGATTTTTGGCTTTGCAGGTTGGAGCGGGAGTGGAAAAACCACGTTGGTTAAGGCGGTCATCCCCGCCTTAATTTCGCGTGGTTTAAAAGTCTCCACCATCAAACACACCCATCACAATTTTGATATCGATAAGCCTGGAAAAGATTCATACGAGCATCGCGCGGCTGGTGCCCATGAGGTTGTCATTACCGGATCAAGTCGATGGGCGTTGCTGCATGAGAACCGGGGCGAGGAAGAACCAGATATTGATTTTTTGCTCGATAGAATGGCTGACGTCGATCTTGTGCTTATCGAAGGTTTTAAATCTTACCCACATCCAAAATTAGAGGTTTATCGACCCGAAGTTGGAAAACCCATTTTGTGCACCGATGATGCATCCATCGTCGCCATCGCGACAAATACCGAAATTGAAACCAAAATTCCCCATTTACGGATCGATGACATCGAAGCAATCTCGGACTTTGTTATGACCTATTGTGGGTTTAGTTCGGAACGACGCCATGGCACAGCTTAAAGACGATTGTTTCGCTTTCGGCGATGCGCTTACGCCGTTTGCTGATGCGATTGCTGATTTAAATAATCGCCTTGAGACCGTTGTCGATGTTGAGGCCGTGCCAACGGTTGAAACTCTTGGCCGGATTCTTGCCGAAGATATTGTCTCTGATCGTGCCGTGCCGCCGCACGATAACAGTGCGGTTGATGGATATGCGGTGTTTTATGAAGATTTGAATGCTGACGGGGAAACGCGATTGCCGGTGACAGGCCGCGTTGCTGCTGGGCATCCACTGGGTCGTGAAGCAGTTCGTGGTGAAGCTGTTCGGATTTTCACTGGTGCGCCAATGCCAAACGGTATGGATACTGTTTTCATGGAAGAAGACACGTCACTTGATGGCGATGTTGTGATCCTCCCCAACGGTTTAAAACATGGCTCAAACCGCCGCTTTGCCGGGGAAGATGTTAAAATTGGCGATACCATAATCCGTGCGGGAAAGCGTTTGCGTCCGCAAGAAATTGGCCTTGCTGCCTCTGTGGGCCGGGATAAGCTAAAAACCTTTAAAAGACTGAAGGTTGCGGTTTTCTCGACAGGTGATGAGGTTCGTGATCCCGGTGGGGATGCCCCGGCTGGATGTATTTATGATGCCAACCGTTATGCGGTCATGAGCCTATTAATGGGGATGGGCTGCGCGGTCACCGATCTTGGTATTTTGCCCGACGATAAAGATGCGATCATTGCCGCTTTAGATGCTGCAAAAAGTGACCACGATGTATTGATGACATCGGGTGGGGTATCTGCAGGTGAAGAAGATCACGTAAAATCAGCCGTTGAATCTCTGGGCAGCATCCATTTTTGGCGATTGGCGATTAAGCCGGGGCGACCGATTGCATTGGGCCAAGTTGGCGATGCGAGTTTCATTGGTCTGCCGGGCAATCCGGTCGCTGCCATGGTAACATTTCTGATGATTGCGCAACCTGTACTGCGGCGCTTAAGCGGTGAAACCGGCTATCAGCCTAATAGGTTCCCCGTGGTTTCTGGCTTCGATTATAAAAAGAAACCGAATCGTCGTGAATGGGTGCGTGTGCGGGTTGAAGTATCAAATGAGGGAACAGTGACAGCACTCAAACATCATTCCAGTGGTGCAGGCATATTAACTTCTATGGTTGATGCAGATGGGTTGGTCGAAGTCCCCGAAGATATCGTGCGTTTGGAGATTGGTGATATGGTGACGTACATTCCCTTTAATGGATTGATCGCAGGGTAACATGATTAATTTGCTGTATTTCGCTTGGGTCAGAGAACGCGTCGGTATTGCGGCTGAGGAAATTGCAATGCCAAGCGATGTCGCGACAGTCGGTGACCTTGTTGCGTGGCAACGTCAGCGCGGAGAAGGTTATGCAGAAGCCTTTGCCGACGACGATGTAGTCCGTACAGCAGTCAATCAAGAGCATGTTGATTTAGGACACCCAGTTAAGAATGGCGACGAAGTGGCATTCTTTCCACCGGTAACCGGGGGCTGACATGATCCGCGTTCAAGAAGAAGATTTTGATGTCGGCCAAGAAATTAAAAACATGAGCGCAGGCAACCACGCGATTGGCGGATTGTGTTCGTTCGTTGGCTTAGTGCGCGAAATGGCGGGTTCGGCGGATATCGGCGCAATGACGCTAGAGCATTACCCAGGCATGACGGAAAAGGCGCTCGAAAAAATTGAAGCCGAGGCCAATGAGCGTTGGCAGCTTGAATCCAGCCTGATCATTCATCGATACGGTAAAATGGAACCTGGTGACCAGATCGTTCTAGTTGCCGCTGCATCGCCGCACCGTGAAGCATCTTTTGAGGCGTGCCATTTTTTGATCGATTTTTTAAAAACCAAGGCTCCGTTTTGGAAANNTGGAAACTCGAAGATACATCCGAAGGGCCTAAGTGGGTCGATGCACGTAGCAGTGATGATGCCGCTGCTGCCCGCTGGGTCCAGACTTAAATCAGCAGAGGAAAATCGATGGCGGATCAGGAAGATAACAAAATGCCACCGCCCGACGATATTCCGGACGTCGTTAAAGCCTACAATAACGATGTGTTCCTGCAGAGCAAAGACGCGCGCTCTATCCGGCTTCTGTCAGAATACTTAGAACCTGAATCGCGATTTGAAGAATTTAATATTGCCGACACCATTGTCTTTTTTGGTTCTGCCCGAACAAAAAGCCGAGAAGATGCGCAGACCCAGTTGACGGCGGCAAAGGTGGACGGCGGTGACATTGCCAAAGCTGAACGCGATCTTCGAATGTCAGAATATTATGAGGCTGCACGAATGCTTGCATCTCGGCTGACCGAATGGTCGAAAACTCTCGAAGGATCCAAAAGGCGATTCGTGGTTTGTACCGGAGGTGGACCAGGTATCATGGAAGCGGCGAACCGTGGCGCCTCTGAGGCGGCGGGTATCAATATTGGCCTCAATATATCATTACCGTTCGAGCAGCATCACAATCCGTACATCACCAGAGAGCTCAATTTTGAGTTCCATTACTTTTTCATGCGTAAATTCTGGTTCACGTATCTTGCCAAGGCGATGATCGTGTTTCCCGGTGGTTTTGGCACGATGGACGAGTTTTTTGAAAATCTGACTCTGGTACAGACACAAAAACTTCGAAAGCCAGTGCCTATGGTCCTATTCGGCACTGAATTCTGGGATAAAGCGTTTAATTTGCAAACGATGGTCGATGCGGGGACCATATCAGCTGATGACCTGTCGTTATTCTTTAAGACAGATAGCATTGACGATGCCTTTGGTTTTATCTCGTCAGAATTACTCCAAAACGCCATCGGCGAACCTGGTGGGCGTCTCTAGGCCGATATGTCTGTATTTTCCTTAGGAAAATTTATCCGTTCGGCTTTTGGACAACGCGGATGTGCCTCGCTATGGTGCTATCAATAATTCAGGGGGTAATCCTTTGAGGAGTAACAAAAGATCGCAAAAAGTAATCTGTATCAGGGCTGCAAAGCAGGGAGACGTAGGGCGTTATGTCGAAAAAGAAAATGGATCATGAGATCAAAGGCCGTGTTCATCCTCTCGTACCAGAGGTGCACACACAGTTATTAAAAGGTCAGATTGATCGACGTGAATTCTTGCGATCTGCGACCCTGTTGGGTGTTTCAGCCTCTGCGGCTTATGCTATGTCTGGCGCTATTGGTATGGGTGATGCCATAGCACAGGCCCCTAAAAAAGGCGGAATACTCCGATGCTCCATGGAAGTCCAAGAGATGACCGATCCTGCGGTTTTCTCATGGGCGGCGACATCTAATATCGCGCGTCAAATTTGTGAATACCTGGTGATCACGGGGCCAGATAACATTACGCGGCCGCAATTGGCTGAAAGCTGGTCGGCGTCCGATGATCTCAAAACCTGGACATTCAACCTTCGCAAAGGTGTGAAATGGCATAACGGTGATGAGTTCAATGCCGATGATGTCGTCTTCAACTTCACACGCTGGTTAGACCCTGCGACGGGCTCATCAAATATTGGTCTCTTTTCATCAATGGTCAGTGGTGATGGCGACAAAAAAACGATGACGCCAGGTGCGATCGAAAAAGTTGATAGTCATACGGTTCGGCTTAATTTGAACCAGCCCGTCTTATCGATCCCAGAAAACCTCTACAATTATCCAACTATGATAGTGCACCGTGATTTCGATGGAGATCTTTCAAAAAATCCGAATGGTACGGGTCCATTCACGCTGGCTGAATATTCCATCGGCGAGAAGGCAATTTTAAAGCGTGTTGATCAACCGTATTGGGGCGGTGAAATCTATTTAGATGAGATCCACTATTATGATCATGGTGCGGGTTCTGCAGCGCAATTGGCTGCTGTGGCGTCTGCGCAAGTGGATATGAATTTTCAGTTCGATATGCCTTCGCTAGAACTGGCTTCTAGCATTCCAAACATCACAGTTTATGAGGCACGCTCAGCGCAGACCGGATGTATCCGTATGCGGGTAACTGAAAAGCCTTTTGATGATATTCTTGTCAGAAGAGCCATCATAATGGCTGCGGATAATAGCGTTTATCCAGAGTTGGTTTTCCGAGGTCGTGGGGGGCAGGGTGAGAACCACCACGTGTCTCCGATCCATCCTGAATATGCCAAACTTCCTGCAATGAAACGTGATATTGAGGGCGCGAAGAAATTATTGGCCGAAGCTGGTCATGGCGGTGGTTTGAATATCACTGTCGATGTTGGGAATACCAATGGACCATGGCAGCAGCAGTGCTGTGAAATTCTACGCGAACAGTTGGCCCCAGTGGGAATCAATTTGAACCTAAATGTGATGCCAGCATCTAAGTTTTGGGATGTCTGGGATAAGACGCCACTGGGACTGACAGCGTGGACACACCGACCCCTGGGGACGATGGTGTTAGGTGTTGCCTACCGGGCAGGTGTTCCGTGGAATGAAACGGCATACAACAATCCGGCGTTCGATGCTGCATTGAATGATGCAGAGGCGGTTGTCGATGCCAAGGAGCGCGCCAAGAAGATGGCTGTTGTTCAAAAAATCCTACAAGACGACGCAGTGATGGTGCAGCCAGTTTGGGTGCCTAGCTTTTTTGCGGCAAGCAACAAAGTCAAAGGGCTGGCAGCTCACCCTGCGCAATATCATCAATTCAATAACGTTTGGATCGATAGTTAGAAGCCCAAGGCCAGTTTTGACAATGAATCTGGCTTCCCTAGCGTCGAAAATATGGGTGCTTGAGGCACAGGGGATATAATGCTGCTACTTGTTGGCAAGCGATTGATTTCCATGGCTCTCATCATGGCGGTCGTGTCGTTCATACTTTTTATGGTATTTGAAACCGACAAGCTAGGCGTCGCGGGCAAGGTGTTGGGCCCGTATTCATCCACCGAACAACGAGAAATCTGGCTCGAGAAAAATGGTTACAACGAGCCGTTTGTCTTCAGGTATTTCGATTGGGCAGGGAATGCACTAACCGGTGATTTTGGCGATTCCATCCAATTAAAGGTACCTGTTTCCGAAGTCTTGTGGCCCCGGCTTGGCTATACCGCGATCTTGGCAGGTGTTGTCTTTGCGGTGATGATCCCGCTTTCATTAACGCTGGGTGTTTTGGCTGGGCTGAAGGAGGCCAGCCTGCGAGATCGATCCATTACTGTGATCTCTGTTCTGACGACATCTGTTCCCGAATTTGCATCTGCTACATTGCTCACGGCAATCTTTGTGTTCTGGCTGGGCTGGTTGCCAGGGACATCTGCCATGACTGGCGGATTTAGCTGGCTCGAAATTATCTTACCTGCCGCCGTTCTTGTACTTTACGGATTTGGATACATCACCCGTATGACCAGGGCATCCATGGCCGAGGTGATGACGTCGCAGTATATCCGAACGGCGATCCTCAAAGGCTTGCCGTATCGTCGGGTCGTCCTTCGCCATGCGCTTCGAAATGCCCTCATTGCGCCATTCACGATCATCGTACTGCAATTGAACTGGTTGTTGTCTGGAGTGATCGTTGTCGAAGTCTTCTTTTCATACAAAGGATTTGGGAAGCTTCTATTAGACGCATCTTTGTTCGGTGATATTTATATGATTGAGGCCTGCACATTGATTGCAGTGTTCGTAGCCGTGCTATCGCAACTCATATCGGATGTCGGATATACGCTTCTTAATCCGCGTATCCGGTTTGATTGAGGTGGCGGACATGAACACAAACGATCATTCAATGTCACAGCCTGCTAGGGGTTTTGCGCGGTTCGTTCAATCGATAGCGTTGCTCAAGGAATCACCGATCGCAATTTTTGGCCTCGCCCTTGTGATGCTCTGGGTGATCTTGGCATTGATCGCACCACTGTTGCCCTTGTTCGATCCCAACACGCCGTTAGAGCCGTTTAAAAAACCATTCTCAGATGCCAAGGATGGTGCGACATACTGGTTGGGCACCGATCACAAAGGCCGCGATATGCTGTCGCGGGTCATCTTTGGGGCTCAGCTTGTTTTGATATGGGCAACGTTTGCCACCGCCGTTGCATACTTTTTCGGAGTGATCATGGGCGTGGTCGCAGGATATATGGGCGGCTGGTGGGACGACGCAATTTCGTTTGTTTCAAACGTCTTGCTCTCATTCCCTGTCATGGTGCTCTACATCATTAT
>DGNZ01000273.1 GCA_002389175.1 Rhodospirillaceae bacterium UBA4479
TCCCTGAATACTTCTAAGGCGTTAACTATATCTAACCCTCGGTTTCTGCGTACAGACGCCGTATGCGGCGATGCCTATAATTTTCCATATTCTGAGGGGCAATTGCCCAGTAATGAGATTCGGCGCATCAACGATATATTGAACCTATGATAAACACGAACGACCCTTCATCGGACACAACACCGGCGTCACAGCAGAACATTCTGACGGGCGAGAATCAGTCATGGCTGATGCCCCCTGCAAAAGGATTTCTGCTGGTATCCGCGCTTGTGTCCCTGATCATGTTGATCGGGTTATACACTTCAGGGGTACTGCAAGGTATGGATCGTGCGCTGATTGATATCAGCCAGCGTGTTCTTGAGCGCCCCGTCTCTGGCAAAATTGTGATCGTTGCGTTTGATCAAGAATCTCGGACCACACTTGGGGTAAAAGAACCGACGCGCAATCAGCATGCAGAATTGATTGGGAATTTGCTTAGCGCTGATGTCGCGCGTATTGGATTTGATTTTCAGCTTGAACACCCATCCAACACAGCCGCTGATGTATCCTTAACAAATGCACTTCGCGCGGCAAATGGACGCGTGGTATTGCCCATGTTCTCGATGACGAATAACGCATCCAGTAACTGGACCATGCACCACTCACCATTGGATGAATTCGCTAAATTTGCTGATGTCGGCTCTTCAACCCTTAACACCGGACCTGATGGTTTAGTTCGAAATTTCAAGCTGATCCATACTGTCAGAAATACCTTCATCCCATCATTTGCAGGGACTGTGACGAACTCCCCTGAAGTACACCAAACTGATTTCATCCTTGATTTCAGTATCAACCCTAAGAATATCAAAAGGTATTCTTATGCCGACATATTGAACAACAGAGTCCCGCAGGCTTCACTCAAGGACAAAATTGTTTTTGTCGGCACAACAGATGACTTAAATAGCAATCTCCCCAAAGTCCCTATTTATGGTGTTTTGAATGCGGTCGAGATTCAGGCATTGGCCAGTGAGTCATTGATTCAAGGTCGCCTTCTCGAAATGCTTCCGTCGCCATCGGTCTTGGCGCTCGCATCATTTATCTTAATACTTCTCTCTGTCGTATTTCTGTCAATCAATACCATCAGCAGCGCTTTGGTCGGCGCGCTGTCCATTTTAGCTGTCGTCGCCCTTGGGCTTATCGCACAGAACTATTACCAGCTCGTCGTGCCTGTTGCGTCAATCCTGATCGCCATCGTGCTGGCATTTATCGTTGGTACCTTTGCACGTTCGAACAGTAAGTCTCAGAACTTGTTCATTAGCGCATTCGAAGCCCGTGAGCGCAGCGAACTGATGAACGCCATCATCAACACAAACTTCGACAGCATTGTCGTGTTTGATGAACAAGACCGGGTGTACTCCCTCAATCCTACGGGCGCGAAGATGCTGAACTGGACCGTCGAGGGTGCATTGGGACGTGCACGTGATGCTATTTTACGCTTACCCGAAGACTTTGCAGACCATCAAGGCGAGGCCCGCGCCATGGAAACGGTTATCACCCGCGCCGATGGCAACGCACTTGATGTTGAACTGACGATAACTGAAACCGTATTGGCCCCATCTGAAACAAAATTTGAGCGCCGTCAAAGCTCCCGTGTTTATCGCATCTATTCGTTCCGCGATATTTCTGAGCGTAAAAAAGCCGAAAGCTCGATGGGCGATACCGCCGAACGTGCCATGCAGGCGGATCGCCTGAAAAGCGAGTTCATCGCCAATATGTCGCACGAACTTCGCGCCCCATTGAATTCGATTATCGGGTTTTCCGAAGTCATCAAGCAGGAGCTTTATGGCAATATCGGGAACCCTCAATACAAAGAATATGCTAAAGACATCTTTTTGTGCGGCAAGCATTTGATGACCATCATTGACGATCTGTTAGAAGTCTCGCGGATCGCATCGGGCAAGGTCGAATTGACCGATACCGAAATCGATATGGAGCGCATGTTCGCCGAATGTCTGCAAATCGTGCGCGGCTACCCCAACGCGTCTAAAAAAGTCATCAGCGCCAGCATGCGTGCCGGCTGCCCGGATCTGATCGCCGATAAACGCGCCGTAAAACAGATTCTGATTAATTTGTTATCGAACGCTGTCAAATTCACCAAAGAAGGCGGCAGCATTCGCCTTTCGGCCGCACCGAGTACCGAAGGCGGCGTCGAAATCATGGTATCCGATGATGGCATTGGGATTCCGGCCACCGAAATGAGCCGCATCACCGATGCGTTCCATCAGATCGATCAATCAGACCACCGCAAAAATTCAGGTACTGGATTGGGCCTGCATATCGTTCAAAGCCTGGCCCAACTGCACGGCGGGCACATCGCGGTGACCAGCACGGTCAACAGTGGCACCCAAGTCCGGGTCATTTTCCCGCCAGAACGCAATGGGACAGCCCCGAACGTCATTCCCCTCGAAATCAATAAGAAGTCCGGGTAGTCTACGGCCAAGATTCGTTTCTTTTGCTTTCAACCGTAGGATTCACACATGCCAAAAACCCTTCTTGCGATGGCGGGGGCCGATCTCTCGCCGAGTGCCATTTCCTCATCCGTACTGATCCTGATCGACTGCCAAAATGAATATGTGACGGGCGCGCTGCCGCTGGTCGGTGTCGATGACGCCATGATGGCGGCCCAGGGTATCCTGCGGCGGTTTCGCGATCTGAATGCGCCGATCATTCACATTCAACATCATGGCAACCCGGGTGGGGCATTTGATCTGGACCAGGACCGTGGGCAAATCGACGACCGCGTCGCCCCCATCGATGGCGAAGATGTGATCTTTAAGGCTTTGCCCAACAGCTTTGCCGGGACAGCCCTGAAAGGTCGCTTGAAAGAGATAGCGCGCCGCGACTTGATCATAGTCGGCTTCCAAACCCATATGTGCGTCAGCGCGACAACCCGCGCGGCCCTTGATATGGGATACAAAAACACATTGATCGCTGATGCCATCGCGACCCGTGACCTGCCGGGGGCTGCGGGTGGCCCTGATATTCCAGCAGCTGATATTCATAATGCGACGCTGGCCGCATTGGCGGACCGGTTTGCGATTGTGGTGCAATCTGTCAGCGATATCCCTGATTAAATCTTGGGCTCGAAGTGCCAAACATGACAGTCGGGTTGTATCCCGTGTGCGACCTTTCAGCGGCCAAGCAGACGGGCTATCATAGAACAGGATTTTATGGAGGGGATGACCATGTACAAATCGATACTTCTACCGATTGATCTCAGCGATACGGCGGCCTGTGAAAAAGCTAAAAATACAGCGGTTCAACTTGCCGAACAAAACAAAGCGGATCTGCACGTGGTTGCCGTCCTGCCCAATTTCAGCATGCCGATCGTTGGCATCCACTTTGAAGAAGGCTTCATGGACAAGACAATTGCTGCGGGCCAAGAGCAATTAAAGTCTTATGTCGCAGATAACGTCTCGACCAACGCCAACGTTCAGAGCCACATTCTGCAAGGCACGATCTATGATGAAATTCTGAAAGCCGCCGAAAAGACCGGTTGTGATTTGATCGTCATGGCATCGCACCGCCCGGCGTTTAAAGATTACCTGCTCGGCCCCAACGCCGCCCGGGTCATGCGCCATGCAAAACAGTCGGTCTTTATCGTCCGCGACTAAGCGACACGGATACCGATGACACATTTATCGCTGAGTGATGTTCACGACGTTGCCTACACCTGTCTGACGGCCAATGGCTGCGACCATGAAAACGCAACGGCTGTCGCTGATACGGTCACGCTGGCTGAACGTGATGGCGCGGCAGGGCATGGGCTATTTCGCATTCCGGGATACATCACCGCCCTGAAAAGCGGCAAAGTCGATGGCCACGTCCGCACCACTATCGAGCATGTCACCCCATCCATGTTGCGGGCCGATGGTCATGGGGGCTTTGCCCCCTTGGCCTTGGCAACCGCGCGCGATCCATTGGTGGCAGCCACACGTACACAAGGCATCGCCATGGCTGGCCTGGTGCGGGTGCATCATTTTGCCGCCCTCTGGGTCGAAATCGAAGCCCTGACATCCGCAGGTTTGGTCGCGTTCGCCTGCACCGCCTATATGCCCACGGTTGTCCCCGCTGGCGGCACCGAGCCGATCTATGGCACCAACCCCTTGGCGTTCGGCTGGCCGCGTGGCGATCAGCCCCCCATGGTGTTCGACATGGCCACGGCTGCCATGGCCCGGGGCGAAGTCATGGTCGCCGCCCGCGATGGCCACCCGGTACCCGAAGGCGTCGGCCTTGATAAAGACGGCAACCCAACGACCGACGCGCAAGCCATCGTCGATGGCGGTCAGCTGTTGCCGTTTGGTGGCTACAAGGGATCGGGCATTGCCATGATGGTCGAACTGTTGGCCGCAGGTGTGATTGGCGAGCGGTTCAGTTTCGAAGCGGGCGACGCCGATAACAAGGACGGTGGGCCGCCCCGGGGTGGTGAATTCCTCCTCGCCATCGACCCCTCAAAAATGGGCGGCGATGATTGGCTCGATCATGGCGAAAAATTCTTTGCCCGCTATTTGAGGATCGACGGCACCCGCCTGCCGGGGACACGCCGCATGAGCCACCGCGCCGCAAACGAAGCGAACGGCGTGGATGTGAACGACGATCTGTTGGCAAAAATCAGTGATCTGACGACGGGTGCGACATGACGACGATATACATTGATGCCGATGCCTGCCCGGTCAAGGACGAGGTTGAGCGCGTCGCCGCGCGGCATAATCTGGATACCATCATGGTCACGGATGGCGGGTTGCGACCGTCGCAAAACCCGCGCGTCCGTTTGGTCATCGTTGAACAGGGTGCGGATGCCGCCGATGACTGGATCGCCGATCATATTGAAGCCAACGACGTGTGCGTGACGAACGATATTCCCTTGGCCGGACGCTGCCTTGAAAAAGGCGCCCTCGCCATCAAACACAATGGCGAGCTGTTCACGACAGACAGCATCGGCATGGCCTTGGCGACACGCACCTTGATGCAGGGATTGCGCGAAACCGGCCAGATCACCGGCGGGCCGGCACCGTTTTCTAAACGCGACCGCGCGCAGTTTTTGGACCGGATGGAAACGACGGTGCAAAAAGCGCTTCGAGGGTAGACTTCCCCCTCACCTGTCCTCTCCCCCACTTCGTAGGGGAGAGGACCCTGTATCCACGTGACTCGATCTAATCCCTCTCCCCCTTGGGGGAGAGGTTAGGTGAGGGGGCCTGGAAATCATCCCTACGGCTATTTTTGTGAAGGGGCGGGAGTTATCGGTTTCAATTCGACGCCATCCTCGCGCATCGGCATAGGCGTGACATCGATGCGGGTGGACAATTCAGATACCTCTTATTTGGGAGGTCGATTGTCCATCGCATTTTCCGGGGCACTTTTCCCACTTTCATCTGCTTCGATGACAGCCTGATCAATAAGGTCTTCGATAAATATCGAGATCAGTTCAGTCCGATTGGACACTCCTGATTTTGAATATACGCGAGAGAGTTGGGCCCGAACGGTCCCATCCGCGACCCCCCTTAACGTCGAAATTTCGTTGATGTCGCACCCCTTGAGCGCCAGCATTGCGACATCACGTTCGGCGGACGTCAGATGCCAAGCATCAAAGTAGCTCTCCATGACGTCTACGAGTGCGCCCCTTGCGATAGCCAGAGCTTCCTCGTTACGTTGTGCGCTCTCGATTGTACGGCGAACTTCTCGGATACCGAACAATAGGCCGAGTACGAGTGCAAGCGATACCGCAGCCTCAAGAATCAGGTGGGCATCGAAGCCGACAAATGTCAGGTCAGCGATGACATCGCCCACAAAAAACGCTGCTGCCATCGCCTGAATAACCAGCAGGAAAACGAGAGATTTAATTTTTCCCGGTTTTGATAGACGCATTGCGATGTCAGTGGCTCCTTGGCTCGGTTGTTCCGCTTATCATGGCGCGGACGAGATTCCGTCTTGATAACATGCTTTCAAGTGCAACGCCTCCAATATGGCAAGCGGCCAAGATCAGTAGCAAGTTCGCGAAAAATTCGTGGATTTCCTCCATGACCTCGTCACCATCGTGATCCTCATGTTCGTCATCATCATGATGTTCATAACCATCAGAAGAAACATAATATACCACTGGGTTGGTAACCGTGACCTGCGCTGACTGTGAAACGAATGGGGACCCGTGCATCGCAATACCCGTTGCGATCACCACAAACAGAGTGCCCCAAAGCGCATATGCCATCAAGGCGCCAAGAGGATTGTGCGATTTGTGCTTGTGCACTTTTCCCGTCATGAGATCTGAAAAGTGACTTTTGGCGTTTTTAATACTGGGAGGAAAAGAGGAGAAGCGCGCCTCTTCGGTTCCGAAAAGACCCCACACAAGGCGAAGAACCAGCAATGCTAATGCGGCATAACCCACCCAGACGTGTATCTGTTCTCCATCTTCAGGGCACCTCTAAAAATACCCGA
>DGNZ01000348.1 GCA_002389175.1 Rhodospirillaceae bacterium UBA4479
CGAAGTCGCCGAAGAAATGATCAAGTATTTCATTCGCAAGGTGCACAACCGGCGCACCTTTGCCAGCCCGCTGGTTGTGGTTTGTGTGCCGTCAGGCTCCACCGCTGTTGAGCGGCGCGCCATTCAAGAATCAGCCGAAAGCGCAGGCGCACGTAAAGTGTATCTGATCGAAGAGCCAATGGCCGCTGCGATCGGTGCAGGCCTGCCCGTGACCGAACCGACCGGATCGATGGTTGTTGATATCGGTGGCGGCACGACCGAGGTTGCTGTGCTGTCATTGGGCGGCATTGTTTATTCCCGTTCTGTGCGCGTTGGTGGCGACAAGATGGACGAAGCGATCATCGCTTACATCCGACGGAACCATAACCTGTTGGTCGGTGAAGGTTCTGCCGCACGGATCAAAGAAGAAATCGGTTCTGCCTGTCCACCCGAAGATGGCGACGGCGAGACAATGGAAATTAAAGGCCGTAACTTGATGAACGGCGTGCCCAAGGAATTGGTGATTTCAGAACGCCAAATCGCCGAAAGCTTATCGGAGCCTGTGGGCGCCATCATCGAAGCGGTGAAAGTCGCACTCGAACATACGGCACCAGAATTGGCGGCCGACATTGTCGATAAGGGTATCGTGCTGACCGGTGGTGGTGCGTTGCTTGGGAATATCGATTTTGTATTGCGTCATTCGACCGGGCTACCGGTATCGATTGCTGATGATCCATTGAGCTGCGTTGTGCTGGGCACGGGACGCGCACTCGAAGAGATGAAACGGCTTAAGGATGTGCTGACGACCATGTATTGATGTCGCGCACAAGTTGCGTAGACTGGTATCTTGGTGTCAGTCGTTGGTGAAACAAACTTCGCGGTTTTACTGACAAGCCTGGGCAAAGTAGCGAAGACTGGGTGATTCGGAGTGAACGATCGGGAACGATCCATTGGCCGTCTCGCGGCGCCAGTTCGGACATTTGCGCAACGTTTTGCGCACATCGGTCTGATCGTGGCGGCGGCGGCGCTTATGCTGGTTGGTAAAATGGAACCGGCAGCCTTTGAACGTGCGCGCGCCCATGTCACCGACGCCGTTGCCCCCATCCTTGATGCCGTATCGCGGCCGCTTGATGTTCTTCAAGATACAATCGGCGAGGGCAAAACCCTTTTGGCCCTTCGCGAAGAAAATACCCGCCTCCGCGAAGAACGAGACAGATTACTGCAATGGCAGACCATTGCCCGTAAATTGGAAACCGAAAACATCGCGCTGCGTGAACTTTTGCAGTTTGTCCCAGCCTCGGACGCGTCGTCAATTTCGGCGCGGGTGATCGGGGATGCTGGCGGCGCATTTGCCCGGACAATGATTTTAAATGCAGGTTCGCGCGAAGGTGTGCGCAAAGGCCAGGCTGTCATCAATGGTTCTGGTCTGATTGGCAGAATCCAGGAAGTCGGTCGTCGGTCGTCGCGGTTGTTGTTGCTCGCTGATTTAAACTCTCGCATTCCTGTCGTGATCGAACTATCTCGTGCGCGGGGCGTGGTTGCCGGAACCAACGGCGATACCCTTAGCCTGGTGCATTTGCCGCCTGATGTGCTGACGGAACCCGGTGACCGGATCGTGACATCTGGCCATGGGGGTGCGTTGCCCCCTGGTATTCCCGTGGGTGTGGTCGCGACGGTCAGTGATAACGTAATATCCGTTGTGCCGTTCGTAGACCCCTCGCGCCTGGAATTGGTCCGCGTTCTGGATTATGGCCTGGATGGGATCATTGATTTTAATGACATCCGATCTGGGAGTTTGAATTAAAGCAAACCGATGAAACCGTCCCTTTGGCACAGACTTGATAAACTAGCGCGGGATTTAACCCCGTTCGCGCTGACATTTGCCTTGTTGATTTTTAATGCCATCCCGTTTCATCTGCCCGGGTTTGCGCAGGTCATCCCATTGCTGCCCATGATTGGCATTTATTTCTGGTGTGTATACCGTCCTGATTTGATGCCTTCGGTCGCTGTGTTTGCGATTGGTCTGCTCCATGATTTCTTGTCCGGTTTACCGTTGGGTGTCAGTACGCTTGTGTTCTTGTTGGTGCAGGGCGCTGCACTGGCGCAGCGTAATTTCTTTTCAGGCAAATCTTTTGTCATTGTCTGGATTGGCTTCATGATCGTTGCGGGCGGCGCGTTAGGCCTGGAATGGTTGCTGTTATCATTGGTTTCGGGTCAACTGATCGAAGCACGCTCAGCATTTTATCAATACGGTCTGACGGCGGCGCTGTTCCCCATTTTGGCATGGCTGTTCCTGCGCTGGCGCGCGATGTTCTTGCAGGTGGATTGATATGAACAGGGATCCAGATCGCCACAAGATGTTTGCTCGCCGCGCTGCGATCTTAGCGGGCGGCAAGGCGTTGCTGATATCGGCACTGGCTGGACGGTTGTATTATTTGCAGGTGGTCGAGGCAGATCGCTATGCAACGCTCGCCGATGAAAACCGCATCAACTTGCGGCTACTGGCACCACCAAGGGGGCGCATCGTTGATCGGTTTGGGCGCCCCATTGCTGAAAACCAACAGAACTATCGATTGCAACTTGTGCCCGAAGACGTGAAGCGCAGTGATATCGATGACGTGATTGCATCGGTCCGCCAGATCATAGAATTGTCTGAAAAAGACAAGCGCCGCATTATCCGAGAAGTCCGCCGAAATCGTGCTTTTGTGCCGATTACGTTGCGCGAGAATTTGGACTGGTCCGAGGTGGCGCGCCTTGAAATTAACGCTCCTGACTTACCTGGCGTGATGATTGATGTGGGCAGAAGTCGGAATTATTTATACGGCCCTGAAATCTCGCACGTCTTGGGTTACGTTGCGCCCGTTGCAGAAGACGATGAAGACAAGGATCCGCTGTTAAAGCTACCTGGATTTCGGATTGGCCGCGCCGGGGTTGAGAAAGTTCATGATCTCAGCCTACGTGGCACGGGCGGAAGTTCTCAGGTTGAGGTCAATGCTTATGGCCGCATGATCCGTGAGCTCTCGCGACGTGAGGGCCAGCCCGGGGCCGAGGTGATGCTGACGATTGATGTCGGCTTGCAGGAATATATCGCCAAACGATTGGGCGAAGAGAGCGCATCAGTCGTCGTGATGGATGTCCGAAATGGCGATATCTTATCGATGGTATCGAATCCAAGTTTTGATTCTAATGATTTTAACCGTGGTCTCAGCAACGATTTATGGAAATCCCTGGTTAATGATGAACGCGCACCGCTGATCAACAAAAGCATCGCCGGGATGTATTCTCCGGGATCAACGTTCAAAATGGTCGTGCTGTTGGCGGCTTTGGAAAAGGGCGTCATCAACGCGGATCACAAAATTCATTGTAATGGCGAGTATAAACTTGGGAACGCCACGTTCCACTGTTGGAAACGGCATGGTCATGGCTCTGTCGATGCCAAGGAAGCCATTGCACAAAGCTGCGACGTTTATTTCTACGAGATCGCCAAACGCACCGGGATTGATCGGATTGCGGCCATGGCCAAAAAATTCGGATTTGATGCACCAACGGGTGTCGATTTGCCAGGCGAGCGCGGTGGTTTAATGCCGACCCGTGATTGGAAGCGGATGAAGCACGATGAACCATGGCATCAAGGCGAAACCGTCATTTCTGGGATTGGTCAGGGGTTTATCCTGACCACCCCATTGCAGTTGGCCTTGATGACATCACGGATCGCAAATGGTGGATTGGCGGTTGTGCCGCACCTGACGCGTGCGGTCGGTGGTAACTCGACCCCGACGGTCATCCCTGGCACGCAAAATTCTTTAAACATCCCACCACGACATATGGATCTGGTGCAGCAAGGAATGGATGCCGTTATGAATGGTCCACGAGGCACTGCCCGCAGGTCTGCGACCAAGATAGACGGCTTTGATATGGCGGGTAAGACGGGAACGGTTCAAGTGCGCCGCATTACCAAGGCAGAACGCGAAGCAGGCGTTCGAAAAAACAAAGACCTGCCGTGGAAATTCCGTGATCACGCCTTATTCGTTGGGTATGCGCCCGTAGAAAATCCGCGCTATGCCGTTTCCGTTGTTGTTGAACACGGTGGCGGTGGGTCGTCCGTCGCGGCACCGATTGCACGAGATGTGCTTATCGAAGCACATCGTCGGGGATCTGCTGGCCCTGGCGCACTGGTCGCAAGCCCGAGCGCAAACGAAAAGCGTCAAGAAACAAAGGAAGTCGATCCAAATGCCGAACCACCACAAACGGTGACAGCCGACGGGGGGCAGGGCACATGATGCGGACGAATTTATCAGCGCCCGATTTGACCCTGGGTCGCAAATTATTATCCGTGCATTGGTTGTTGGTGCTTTTGATTGCGAGCGTCGCAGGCGTTGGCTTTGCGATGTTGTATTCCGCAGCGGGCGGCAATATGGACCCGTGGGCAGAACGGCAAATGATGCGATTTGGCGCCGGTGTACTGATCATGATCGTGGTCGCGACCATCGATGTGAGAATATGGCTTCGGTATGCGTACGTCCTTTATTTCGTTGCTCTTGTCTTGCTTGTGGGCGTCGAGGTCGGTGGCTACGTGGGGATGGGCGCGCAGCGTTGGATATCGCTGGGGGTCATTAATATTCAACCATCAGAACTCATGAAAATCTTTATGGTTTTGGCGCTCGCCCGTTATTTCCACGGCATCTCTGTTGATGACATTGGTCGTATTTCTCGACTGATAATTCCGATTATTATGGTTGCAGTGCCGACGGCTTTGATCTTGCGGCAGCCGGATTTGGGCACAGCCATTATGTTGGCAATGACGGCGGGTGCCGTGATGTTCCTAGCGGGCGTTCGGTTATGGAAATTCGCTGTTATCGGTGTCGCCGCGATGGGGGCTGCGCCCATCGCATGGCAATTTTTACACACCTATCAAAAGAAGCGTGTACTGACTTTTTTAAACCCGGAAACCGATCCCTTGGGGGCTGGCTATCATATTATTCAGTCCAAGATCGCCCTGGGATCAGGCGGGCTTGCGGGTAAGGGCTTCATGCAAGGGCCGCAAAGCCATCTACATTTCTTGCCTGAAATGCAGACGGATTTCATCTTTACGATGCTGGCGGAAGAGTTCGGATTGATTGGCGCGCTGGGGCTGGTCACGTTGTATGTGCTGATCGTCACCTATGGCATTGTGATTGCCGTGCGGGCACGAAACCAGTTTGGCCGTTTGGTCGCGGGGGGCATCACGACCACGTTTTTCCTTTATGTGTTTATCAACATCGCGATGGTCACCGGGCTGATCCCGGTTGTCGGTGTGCCGCTACCCTTGGTCAGTTACGGCGGGACCGTGATGATGACCCTGCTGATTGGTTTCGGCCTCGTCATCGGGGTTGGTGTGCACAAAGACGTGCCCGTTGGGCGCCGCGGGGAAATGGAGGGCTTTTAGCCGTTAATCTGCGGCTTCGGCCCGGCCGTCCCGCTGATCTGGATAGACTTCATCAAGACGAACGGACGTTCCATCTGCTTGCACGACACGACAGTGCGACCGCCTGAGGCCACGGGGTTCTGGCACACCGCATGAATGCGCGATGACGCCCACACTGTATTCAAGGTTATGCTTATAATGTGCGACACGCTCGGCCTTGTCCGTTGGGTCCAGGCCTCGTTGTAGTTTAAGGTCGTGCGTTGTGATCCCTGTGGGGCAGGTGTTCTTGTTGCATTGAAGGGCCTGAATGCAGCCCAGTGCGAACATGAACCCACGCGCAGAAGTGCAAAAATCTGCCCCGATGCATAATGCCCAGGCAACATCGGCCGCCGTGATCATCTTGCCACTGGCGATGACTTTAACGCGATTTTTCAGGCCGTGCTTATGAAGGATATCGACAACTTTCGGCAGGCTTTCACGAAGCGGTAGACCCATGTAATCCATCAGCGCAACGGGGGCTGCCCCGGTGCCGCCATCGGCAGAATCAATAGTGATGAAATCAGGCGCTGATTCAATGCCGCGACGATTGACCTCGGTCAGCATATCGTCCAACCAGTGATAGTCACCAATCACCGTTTTGAAACCGGTTGGCTTGCCGGTGACACGACGGATATGTTCGACAGCATCTAAGATGTCGCTCACCGAGTTCATTTCCGGGTGGCGATTTGGGCTGATCGAATCTTGGCCGATGGGGATGCCGCGTATTGCAGCAATTTCTGCGGAGACTTTGCCGCCAGGTAAAATGCCCCCCTTGCCCGGCTTTGCACCCTGGCTGAGTTTAATTTCAAACATGCGAACTTGTTCGTGGGCAGCGATTTCCTTGAGTTTTTCATCCGACAGATTGCCGTCGTGATCACGAACCCCATATTTCGCGGTGCCAATCTGAAATACGATATCGGCCCCGCCAGCCAAATGGGCTGGTGATAGCCCACCTTCTCCGGTGTTCATCCATGCCCCTGACATCCGCGCACCATTAGATAATGCGGTGATCGCGGGTTTTGAAATCGCGCCATAGCTCATGCCTGAAATGTTAAAAAATGATGCGGTTTCATAGGGCTTGTCGCAATACGGGCCAATCTGCATGGATTCTGGCTTGGCCGCATTTTCATCCAGGGTTGGAAAGGCTGTGTTTACAAAATACGTCGTGCCTATTGGTGTAAGATCCCGGGTCGAGCCAAATGCGATGGTGTTATCGATGTCCTTGGCTGCGCGATAAACCCAGCTTCTTTGGGCGCGATTGAATGGCATTTCCTCGCGATCCTGAGCGAAAAAATACTGGCGGAAAAATTCACCCAAATGTTCAAAGAAATATCTAAAACGCCCCACGACAGGAAAGTTCCGTCGAATGGCGTGCTGTGTTTGCGTGATGTCTATGACATACAGCACGCCGACCATGACGATCGCGACACCAATCCCTAAAATAAGCAAAGAAACCAGAATATCATTGGCGATATCTATGTATGACATGGCATTGCTGAACATGTGGTCTTCTCCCCGTGATGACATACTCTTGGTATATCCATTCCGAATGATCAGCCCCCGTGCGGATCATTCGGTCAATTGTGCGACGTGTTTTACTTTAATCCAAACGTTCTCTGTCGTCTTTTTGGCTGAATAGCGAAAATGTGATCGCGTGAACTTGCGACAAAATAAAAAAATCATAGTTCGGTAAAATCGTTGAGGATGCTGGCAGTTTGAGGCCTTTTTTTCGATTCAGTTGGTCAGCGCGCGCATAAATGAAAAATACCATCAAAAAAATGCCTTGATTGCGGTTTGCTAACGTCCAAAATCCGGCCAAAGTCTGAATAATAATCAGATGTAAATCGTTGGGGGTTGAATGTCGCAGAAGCCAGTTATCCTTGTTGGTAGAAAGTTACCAGAAGCAGTCGAAGCCAGATTGAGCCGAGACTATGACGCTATTCTGAATCCTGACGACACGTTGTATTCTGCCGACGATCTGGTTGCTAAATCTGCAGGTATCGATGCGATCCTGCCCTGTCACAGCGAACATTTGTCCGCAGATGTGATTTCCAGGTTATCTGACAGCGTAAAAATCATCGCCAATTTCTCGGTCGGTTACGATCACGTCGATACGGATGCAGCCAAGGCGCGTGGCATCGTTGTGACGAATACGCCCGATGTGCTGTCGGACGCCACCGCCGAGATCGCGATGCTGTTGATGCTGGGCGCTGCACGGCGCGCATCAGAAGGCAATCGCCTGGTCCGCTCGGCGTCCTGGAAAGACTGGAGCCCGGCATTCATGGTCGGCACACAAATCACCGGAAAGCGCTTTGGAGTGATTGGTATGGGTCGTGTGGGTCGTGTGACTGCGTCTCGTGCGCGGGGATTTGATATGGATGTTCACTATTACAACCGTAATAAGCTCTCGGATGATCTCGAAGCCGGTGCAACATTCCACGCAAATGTTGATGATCTGCTGAGCAACGCCGACGTTTTATCAATCCATTGTCCTGCGACCCCTGAAACAACGGGGCTTTTGAATGCCGAGAAGATAGATAAGTTGCCTGATGGCGCGGTTGTCGTGAATACGAGCCGCGGTGCTGTCGTCAACGATGATGATTTGATCGCGGCGCTTAAGTCAGGAAAAGTCGCGGCAGCAGGGCTTGATGTTTTCAACGGCGAGCC
>DGNZ01000350.1 GCA_002389175.1 Rhodospirillaceae bacterium UBA4479
ACACCATGAGTCAGGGCCTGAGTGTCACCCGCTTGGTGAATGGCGAGCTTCAAATGGTTCTTTGCAATCGTCGATATATTGAGATTCTTGACTTCCCCGAAGAACTGGCCGTGATGCCCTGCCCTTTCGAAGAATATATCCGCTATAACGCTGAACGCGGTGACTACGGCCCTGGCGATCCCAAAGAGCAAACCAGAAGCCGTGTTGAATTAGCAAAACAGTTTGAATCGCATCAGTTTCGTCGCACACGCCCCAACGGGCAGGTTATCGAAGTCACCGGGAAACCGTTGAGTTCTGGTGACGGTTTTGTAACCACCTACACAGATGTGACATCGGAAGCCCAGGCAGAAAATTACAACGAAATCCTTCTTACCGCCCTCAATAACGCGGTCACTGGCATTGTGATTTATGGCCCCGATGATCGCTTATTATTCGCGAACTCTCGCATGAAGGAAAATAACCGGGCGATTGAGGCCTCCTATACACCCGGCATCTCGTTTGAAGATCGGATGAAGCTACTCATTGCTCATGGTGCGATCAAAAGCATTAAGGGGCGCGAGGATGAATGGCTTGCGGAAAGAGTAAAGCGCAGAAAAAATCAACATGGACCGTTCGAGGTTCAGCGCGAAGATGGTGGCTGGTTGCTGATTAACGATATCAAGCTTGATACGGGCCACATCGTCAGCCTGTCTGCTGATATCAGTGAAATCAAAGAAACAGAAGAAGCGCTGCGGCGCGCAAAAGAAGATGCCGAACTCGCGAACCTTACAAAGACTGAGTTCCTGGCGAATATGTCGCATGAACTGCGCACCCCATTGAATTCCGTCATCGGATTTTCTGAGCTGCTGATTTCGACTAACTTTGAACAAATCGGTATGGATCGTGTCACAGAATATCTCGGCGATATTAATAGGTCGGGTCGTCATCTTCTGCGCTTGATTTCGGATATTTTGGATATTTCGAAGATTGAAGTAGGGGAAATGGTCCTCGACGAAGAGGTGATTTCACTTCAGAAAATCGTCGATGAGTGCTTCAAAATGATCAATGAGCGTGCAAGACGTGCGCAAACTCAACTGACAATCGAAGACGGTTGCCCACCTATTTGGCTCATGGCCGACGAAACCCGGCTAAAACAAATACTGCTAAATTTACTGACCAACGCGATCAAATTCACTGAAAGCGAAGGACGTGTCTCTGTCGGTTGGTCACTGGATAAAGACAAAAACTTGGACCTGTATGTTAACGATACTGGCGAGGGTATGAGGCCAGAAAGCATAGAGATTGCATTAGAGCCGTTTGGTCAGGTTGCAACATCGCTCACCCGTGACCATGAAGGCGCTGGATTGGGATTACCATTGTCACGGCGACTTGCTGAGCTTCACGGTGCGAAGCTCCATATCGAGAGTGAATTGGGTCATGGCACAACCGTTCGAATTATTTTCCCGGCAAAACGTGTCATCGAAAAATCGACTTTGTGATAACGCAGTTTTATCGACCCTCAACTATCGGGTGGTTGAATTTTTAATATCGCCCTATCAATGCTGAGATGAAATCACGCAGCATGACCAGGGAAACGAACATGACCGCACCCTTAATTGATAATCACACAATCCCGTCATACGCCGCAGATGGCAGCAAGCTATATGACCGCATTGCCGAAGCAATCCGCTTCATCACCGAAAACCAACCCGAACAACCTGACCTGGATACAGTTGCCGCGCATATCGGCATGAGCCCACATCATTTTCAGCGGACATTTTCAGATTGGGCCGGTGTGAGCCCAAAGAAGTTCTTAAAATCCATCACACTCCAAGATGCCAAGGCGCGCTTGCGAGATTCTGAAAGTGTATCGGACGCCTCGTTTGGAGCCGGATTATCCGGCCCGGGCAGGTTGCATGATCTGTTCATAACCACAGATGCCGTTACACCGGGCGAATATAAATTGCATGGTGAAGGCATGAATTTCACATATGGGTTTCATCCTTCGCCCTTTGGAACATGCTTGATCGTCGTAAATGACCGCGGGCTTACAGGCCTTTCATTCGTCGACGAAGGCGAAAAAGAAGCCATCGATTATCAGCGGCGACATTGGGAAAAAGCGACCTGGGCCCAAGACGAAGCAACTACAGAGCGATACTTGGAACAGATTTTTTATTCTGATCAGCAGGTTTCAGACAAAAGCTTAAAAGTCCTGCTGCGCGGTTCTCCATTCCGGGTCAAAATATGGGAAGCATTACTGAGATTACCGAGCGGCTCAGTTACTTCTTACGGTAACTTGGCCGACCGTATCGGACGACCAGGGGCTGCCCGTGCCGTCGCAGGTGCCATTGCTAATAATTTGATCGGTATTGTCATCCCGTGTCATCGCGTTATCCGCGAAAGCGGCGCACTTGCCGGATATCGATGGGGGGAAACACGAAAAGCAGCCATTTTGGGAGTCGAAGCGACTTGGCAGGCATCATCAAACCTGGAAAGTCATGCCAATAATCCCTAATTAGATGTCAGGCACGAATTAAGGAGACGCCCCAATGAGATATCTACACACCATGGTCCGGGTTTCGGATGTCGATGCATCGCTGCATTTTTATTGCGACTTGTTGGGGCTTAAAGAGACCAAACGTGTTGATCGTCCAGAACACGGTTACATGCTGGTATTCGTCGCCGCTGACGACAACCCAGATTCAGAAATTGAAATGACGTATAACTATGACACCGAAGAATATGACGGTGGCCGTAATTTTGGCCACCTAGCGTTCCGGGTCGAGAACGTCTACGAGACGTGCCAACGATTGATGGATGGTGGTGTCACAATCAATCGTCCGCCCCGCGATGGACGCATGGCATTCGTTCGTTCGCCGGACGGCATATCGATTGAGCTTCTACAAGAAGGTGATCCATTGCCCGCCGCAGAACCATGGTCATCGATGGAAAATACAGGCACCTGGTAATTTAGATTATCCGCGACGTCGATTACGGCGTCGCCCTTCTCCACCTTCTGGCTGAGGCTTAGGCTGATCAACCGGTCCAAGCAACGCCTCAATCTCTTCGCGGGTCGGCGCTGGTTCAGGGTCGTACCCGTCCAGTGCCTCCTTGATCGCTTTTAAGTGAATGGCTGTTGTTCCGCAGCACCCACCGATGATGCGGGCACCTGCACGTCTGGCCAACTTTGCATATGTCGCCATGATTTCTGGCGAACCCGAATAGGCAATCTCGCCATCGACATATTCCGGAATACCGCAGTTGCCTTTGGCGACAATAATATCCGTATCGGCAGCCGTTTTCCGCAATCCCAACACCGTATCAATCAACGTCGCAGGCCCCACGCCACAGTTACATCCATAACCGTGCACCCCTGGTGATAAGGAACTTGCAAAACTGGCCGCATCTTCTGGCGTGACACCCATCATAGTGCGGCCGTTGGTATCGAATGTCATCGTTCCGACAACAGGTAATCCCGTCGCCGCAGCACCTTTCACAGCGGCTTCATATTCTTCCGTCGAAGAAATTGTTTCGATCCACAGCACATCCGCGCCACCTTCTGCCAAGGCTGCGGCTTGTTCATGAAAAGCCTGTGTGGCGTCAGCCATCGAGAGCGGCCCAACAGGTTCCATAATTTCGCCCGTTGGCCCCATAGATCCTGCAACAACAACGGACCGCCCGGCATGATCAGCAACACGTCTGGCAAGTTCGGCGGCAGCGCGATTGATTTCTGTTACACGATCTTGGTCGCCGTGTAATTTGAGGCGCAGCGCATTCGCACCAAACGAGTTTGTCAGAATAATGTCCGCGCCCGCATCCACAAAGCTCTGATGAACATCCATGACTTTTTCAGGCTGGTCGATATTCCATAAATCGGGCGCCTCGCCTGTTTCTAGCCCGCGCTGGAACAAGCTCGTTCCCATGGCACCATCGGCCAGCAGCCAGTCTTTCTCGGCCAACAAGTCTGCGAGAACATCACTCATCATCAAATACCTTTAAAATTTTTTATAATTAGCTTTTGCGCCGACGGGTTTGCCGACGCTCACGACCGCCCGCTTCAACTCTGCGCGCGCGAATATGGTCCAAAACTGCCAATTTTTCAGCGTTGCTGGAGCCCCCCCAAAACGCGATTTCATTGCGCGTCCGATAACAACCGATACACAAATCGGTAGACGAATCCATCTCGCAGATGCTGATACATGGGCTTTCTATGTGTGTCGTTTGTTCCATGCTGGCGCCACTCGTTATTTTGTTGCTGATATTAAGGCTCGATTCGACTCATTTAACCGATAGTTCTGCGGGGCAAACCCAGCTTTTTCAAGCATGAAGTCATTACCTTCACACCATAAACCGATGTGAATATGCACTCCGTAATTGTAGGGCGCTAAAAAGCCAAGCTATAGTCACCGCTATGAAACCATTACCCAATGATACATCTGTGCTTTTAACTGAATCTGACCCAGAATCATTTGAAGTGATTAACCGTGGTGCCGGTGCCCATCTTTTGCTGGTGTGCGACCATGCCAGTAATCAAGTTCCCAAGGCGCTGAATCACTTGGGCCTAGACCAAGAAACATTTGATCGTCACGTGGCTTATGATATTGGCGCTGCCGGTGTCACGCGCGGCCTGTCTGAGCGATTGGACGCACAGGCCGTACTGGCCGGGTATTCAAGGTTGGTCATCGACGTCAACCGCCCCCCGGGACACCCCGATAGCATCGTCCCAGAAAATGATGGCATTGATGTCCCCGGCAACAAAGACATGACCGACGAAGGTCGCCGTCAACGAGTCCGCGAAGTGTTTGAGCCTTATCACGATGCGGTCAACCGTGCCCTGGCCCGTTTATGGGACCGTGGACCCGCACCCGCGATCTTTTCCATACACAGCTTTAGCCCACGATTTGGTGACAAACCACGGCCTTGGGATATCGGTGTGCTCTGGAACCGTGATCCTAGAATTGCAATTCCATTGATGGAACATCTGGAAAAATTCGATCTTCGGGTCGGGGACAACGAACCTTATTCAGGCCACGACCTTGCTTATACCACTGACATGCATGGATCGGCCGCCGGGATCGCCAATTGCGCAATTGAAATTAATCAAGATCAACTGATGGATCAGGGCGGCATTTTGCGATGGACTGATATTCTATCCGAATGCATCCTGCCCATCTTGGACATGCCTGGGCTCCATCGTATCGAAAGGTTCTGATTGCCATGATCACACCTAGTTTCTCTATTGGCATCGAAGAGGAATACTTACTCGTTGACCTAGAAACGCGGGGACTGGCAACAGATCCGCCACAAGAATTATTCGATGCATGTGCCGATAAACTGGGCGATCTTGTCGCACACGAGTTCATGCGCTCACAAATTGAGATCAATACACGCGTCGCGAAATCCGTCCCCGAAGCTACCGAAATGCTGGCCGAACTTCGCAGTGCTGTGATCGAAATTGCAGCCAAGTTTGAAATGGCACCGATTGCCGCATCGACCCACCCATTCTCAAGCTGGATGGATCAGGACTTCACTGACCAAGACCGCTATGTGACGATCGCCGAAGACCTACAAGAAGTGGTTCGCCGATTGCTGATATGTGGCATGCACGTTCACGTCGGCATTGATGATGATGAACTGCGTATCGATCTCATGAATCAGGTCACATATTTCTTGCCGCATTTGCTTGCACTCAGCACATCTTCGCCATTTTGGCAGGGGCGTAACACTGGGCTAAAATCTTATCGTGTCAGCGTATGGGATGAGATGCCCCGAACAGGCGTGCCCGGCGCGTTCGAGAGCTATACAGAATATTCGCGTCACGTCGAAGCGTTGGTGGATGCAAAAATCATCGAGGATGGCACCAAAATTTGGTGGGATATTCGACCGAGCGCGCGCTATCCAACCTTGGAAGTTCGCATTGCAGATATTTGCACAGACATTCGTGACGCGGTGTCCATCGCCGCACTTTACCAGTGCCTTCTAAGAATGCTGTGGCGCCTCAAAACCAACAATCAGCGATGGCGGCAGTACGCCAGCATGCTGATTACCGAAAACCGCTGGCGCGCGCAGCGTTATGGCCTGGACGAGGGTCTCGTTGACTTTGGTAAAGGCAGAATCGTTCCTTGTTCAGATTTGATAGAAGAATTGATCGATTTGGTCAGCGAAGATGCCGAAGCTTTGGGGTGTACCAAGGAAATCGAAAACCTGAGGCAGATTGAAACCCGTGGCACCAGCGCCCACCAACAAGTGAAATGCTACGATGACGCCCTGAAAGCTGGGAAAAGCGAAGAAGACGCGCTGAAGGCAATCGTTGATCACTTGATTCATAAAACCAGCGATATTTAAATCGTACGCGGCTCTCGACATAAGTAGATTTGGCAGAATTTCGCCATTGATTGGCATTTTAACGTTATACGGCGACCTGATGGTCGGATAATATCGCGTCATGACACATCCAAAACGCAATTTCCTGTTCCTGAATATTGGCCATCTGCTTGATCACTTCTTCATGCTGATTTTCACCACGGCTGTCCTGACCATGGAAAGCGAGTTCGCGGACTCCTATGGTCGGCTTTTGCTGCTGACCACGTGGAGTTTCTTTTTCTTTGGTGGCGCGTCCTTGCCCGCTGGCTGGCTAGGCGATAAGTGGAGCAAAAAAGGGATGATGCTGGTGTTCTTTATTGGCATCGGCGCGGCTTCTATCTTTACCGGATTTTCTGAAACCGCTCGTCAGGTGGAAATTGGGTTGGCCTTGGTCGGCGTCTTCGCCGCGATATACCATCCTGTTGGCTTGGCCATGGTAGTTGCCGATGCGACACGGGTTGGCCGTTCACTCGCAATCAACGGTGTTTGGGGCAACATGGGCGTTGCGCTCGCGGCACTGACAACGGGCGCTATTGCTGAATTATATGGCTGGCGCGCAGCTTTTATTCTCCCAGGTGTAGTGTCCATTGTAATCGGCGTTTTCTATGCTCTCCACCTAAAGTCTGAAAATTCTGATGGTATAGCCGCCGCAAAGAAAAAAACGATGGCTGCTATTCCCGTTACCACCCAACGACGAGCATTCTTATTTCTTATTGTCGCCCCATTGCTAGGTGGATTGATTTTCAACGCTACCACCATTTCATTGCCGAAAATCATGGATGAACGGCTGTCATCGCTGTTCGAAGGCACCAGCGAAATCGGCATGATCACCGCAATCGTATTCGGTTGTGCTGCGATGGCGCAGCTCGTTGTCGGGGAACTGCTGGATCGTTATTCGACCAAAAAGATTTATGTATTCCTGTTGGTCTCACAATTGGCCATGTGCATTCTGGCGATTAGCGCTGTTGGATGGAATTCCGTGTTCATTGCCTTGCCGCTGATGTTGGCGACTTTTGGCATCATCCCGGTGAACGATTGGATTGTTGCCCACTTCATCAGTTCGGAATATCGATCTCGCGTCTATGCCGTCAAATCCGTGCTAGCGCTCGGTATTGGTGCTATTGCGGTTCAAGTTTCCGGGCGATTGCACGAAACAACCGGAAGTTTCGAGGCGTTGTTTATGTTGATGGCAGGATGTGCAGCAGCCGTCTTGGTCGCAGCTGTCATACTCATACCCACACGACGCAGCGCCGAACACGGCACAGCCGCAGCAGAGTAATCAAAGTCTTTCAGGTATTACTCGATAACCTCGTAGCGCTGAATGGCTTGCTTTAACGAAGCCAATAGCTCTTTGCCCACCTGGCCACCGTTCCCCGCGACTTTGTCACGAATAACAGCGCGCATGGCATCGATATGCGCTTTCACAATCTCAACTTGATTGTCTGTGATGGGGCAACCTTCTTGTGTGGCTTCATAGAGCATCTTACCGAACACTGATATCAGCGGGTATCCAAACGTGCCACCTTGTCCGCGCAATTCGTGGGCTAGGTTATTAATTTCCGAAAACTTAGAGACCCGTTTGACTTCGTCATCACGCGCTTCTTTACATAGTTTGCCCAGGTTTTGCAGGTACTCTTGCGCCCAAGTTGTAAAATCGAGGACCGCTCGCTCTAGGCTTTGTTCAGCCTGCTCCAAGATATCTGCCGGGATTTGAGGTATCTCGCCCCCTGTTCCGCCGCCAGCTTTTTCTTTCAACGTATTTGGAAGTCTGAAACACCATACGTCTGAGATATTCTTGGCCTTTGTGACCTTTTCTGCAGAATAAACGACCGTGACATGCTCATCGTTATCGCGACGCCTGTTTTCACCCCCAACGGGACGCGAGCCTGCCATTCGACGACGATCGGGGCCAAAGTATTCCTGCGTCGCAATGAACGGCCTCGGGCGATGAATTACGTGGGCGATATGCTCGTAGACACTGTTGACTGAGAACGGTTTAGCCAAAAACTCCGACACTCCAAGATCGCGAACCGACGCCACATAATCGCGATCTGCGGCACCAGAAACCATGATAAAAGGAACAAACCGATTGGGAGATTCCTTTGCTGTTCTAACCCATCGCAACAATAATTGACCATTGATCGGCGACATTATCAGATCGGAAAGAATGATATCAGGCCCTGGATGCTGCCTTGATTTCATGGATTTCAAGGCCGCAATGGCTTCTTCGCCATTTTGCACTGCCGTGATCTGCTCAATCTTAAAATAACGCAAAAGATCTTCGAGCGTATTGCGGACAAATGCATTGTCCTCAACCAATAGAATATTAAATCGTTCGAGTTGTAGATCCGTCAAAACCAATACTCAATTCGTGCAGGCAGTATCATTTCCCTAGACTATCCGATCACGATTCATGAGGGCAAGGTATAGGATGATGATCCGGCCTTGCGATCAGTTTTGCCGAACGATAGTGTCTGCCAAGTTTTACGGTTTTAGAAGTGCTGGAGGCATAAATGGCTGATATCGGTGGCATCGCAGGAGAAAGACTCAAATCTTTCGTCGAACGTGTAGAGAATTTAGAGGCAGAAAAACAAGCCCTCGCGGAAGATATCAAAGAAGTTTACTCCGAAGCTAAATCATCGGGGTTCGATATCAAAATTCTGCGCCAGATCATCCGTTTACGTAAGATGGATGAAAATGACCGTAGCGAGATGGAAACCCTATTGGACGTTTATAAACGCGCCTTGGAAATGGAGTGACCACCTAGGCTTGGTCACTTCCTGGTTTCAACCGGAAACGTTCGCCCTCGAACGCGTCTTCAAGCAAATCATTCTCGCTTTGATCATCTTTTGCCTGGTCACCAGGATAGATGTGCTGAGTCAAAAAGCGTCGTTCCAATAATCGATCGTTCAAATTGCGGAACATCTCAAATCCATGGGGTTCAGCAGCGAACATGCCGCCCAGGTCCGTATCGTCACCATCACGATCAATCGCAGTAATATGTTCCAAGATCGGGTCGATGGCGTGGCCTTTGTAGAATTCACGCAAGACATTTGATGTGACGGTCATCGGTTTTGTGACGTAACCGTGTTTGCCGTCTATGCGCAGCGTATGGTTTGGCGCATTCAGCGTTTCCACTGCCACGTTATTGTGCACCAAAATTTCGCCACAGGTCTGAGATGATGTCGCCAGCAGCGTAATATCAGCCTTAATGCCATTCGGGGCCAATCGGCACACCAAGCTTGCCGCGTGAACGTTCAACGTCATTGGCCCTGCATCGACAATCAGCGAATCAGGCTCAGCTGCGATGCGCCCATCAATTAACGCAATCACCCCATGGAATAATTTAATCCGGCATATGTCATCGTGTTTCTGTTCGTAAATGAAGCGATCAAATCGAATGGATGTCGTTGGATTGATCGCCAATTTGCCATGATCGATGAAATCGATAGTCGCGTGGGCCAGATCGGTTGTGGTGATCTCTTCGCCTTCAAAGATATCCATACCAGTGCGGAGACGGGCCAAAGACCCATCACGTCGCCGAAGGGTGATGACACCCTCGGCATGAAGGCTTTTGCCAATCGGCATGGCGTTGTCATTTTCGGTATCAGAATCCATACAAAACGCTACACGCAAGCAGCACATGCCGCAAATGACGAAGGGCCAGCGCAACTCTGCACCGACCCTTGATCATCATAAACGAACGTCGATTATTTAGACGTCAGCGTCTCTAGGTCTTCGCCACCCGCAGCCGTATGGCAAGCGATGCAGCCCTTGTCCGCACCCTTCATGAAACGACCAGCAATAGCCGCCCCTTTTGGGTTTTTATCCAATTCACCTGCTGGATTATATTTGGCCCAGAACCAATCTTTGTTCTCGGAATCATAGCCAGCTTCACGCTTAAACATCACCGTATAGGCACCCAAATGTTTGTTCGGGTTGTCATACACGGCTGAAACGTCGACATCCGGTCCGCCGTGGTTCGCTTTTACGAGGACCCGTGCGGTGCGTCCGCCAACTGCGACCGTTGTCGCATAAGCTTGTTGGATCGCACCATGAGGCTCGTTACCCTCGAATGGCTGAACATTAATGCGATCAGGCCCGACAAGGCGCGCCGTCTGCAAGGCTGACCACAACTGATTTGCAAAATCGATGTCTGCTTTGCTACCAAAATCTTGAGCAGATGCAGGCAATGCGATAGCCGTTGCGAGTGCCGCAGCGATCCCCAATTTCTTAAACATATAAAATTCTCCCAATTCGTGTCTGCGTCTTATGTGAGACGCCCTACAACGAACGAAATCTTCAGCCCCAAAGGGCACTCTACAGCAGAATTACCGATAAGGTATGTCGTCTCACGAAAGCGTGAAGAGAGTTGACGGAGTGCTTATTAATCACGCCTCAGGATGGCTACCGCCTCGACGTGATAACTCATAGGAAACTGATCGACAGGTGTTATGTATTCGATGTCGTAGCCACCATCGATAAGGCATCTGAGATCGCGCGCCATTGTGGCTGGATTGCAAGATACGGCAATAACTAGCGGCACCGAAGATTGCGCAATCTCAAAGGCTTGTTCTTTGGCGCCTCCTCTTGGCGGGTCAAAGACAATCACGTCCGCATGATTAAGTTCCGAAGGTACGAGTGCATTTCTTTGTAAGTCACGGGTTTCCGTTTTAATGTTCGCCAACTTTACATTTTGATTGATAGCCGCTTGCAGGGCAGCGATCTGATGAGATTCACCATCGATCGCAAGAACACTTTTGGCGGTTTTCGCCAACGGCACCGAAAATGTTCCGACACCTGCGTATAAATCAATAACATGGGCTGCGTCAGATGCCGCGCTGATCACGAGGTCAGTGAGGATACGCTCACCTTCCACAGACGGTTGAAGAAAACTGTCAGGCGGCAACGGGACCCGCGCACCTGCCAAATTCACGGTGATCGACTTTAGCTCAATGACAGGTTCTAACAGATTATCTGAAGATTTTCGGGTGATGCGAGAAATCTGATGTGCATGCGCAAATTCTGACAAGGTTTCCAGGCGTTCCAAATCCAGTTCAACATCAGTCTCGATCACAATATCCAGCGTGTTCGCACCCGTGTCTGTGATCGCAAAACGTGCAGCACCATTTGTTGGCAACAGCTTTTCGGAAAGGCTTCGTATCGGGGCGATCAATGCATTCAGCGGGCCCGTCAAACGCGGGCAGTGATCAATTTCAACAATTTGATCAGATTGCGCGGCGTTAAAGCCAATGATCACGCCACCGCTGGTTCTTTTTACTTTGATCGCTGTTCGCCGTCGGCTTGATAGGGGAGCACTGATCAAGGGCCGGATATTTGTTTCTATACCCTGGCGGCCAAGCGCCTTACTAACTGTATCCAATTTCCAGGTTTGATAATCTGGCACGGGAACATGCTGAAGTTGGCATCCGCCACACGTTTCAAACACGGGGCAATCCGCGTCTCTACGTGGCATCTGTTCTAAAAAGCCCGTCGCCCGAGCGGCATACCCATCCCCCCGGCTCGCGACAAATTCAATCTGAACGCGGTCCCCTGGCAAGGTGCAGGGCACGTAAACACGTTTGCCGTCAGGGGCCAGCCCAGCCCCATCGCCGTGACTTTCAAGTGTTTCTATATCAACGGTGGCAGGCGGCGGTAGTTTTACACGTGGTTTCTTAGCGCCGCGTCCACGCCGCGATGGTCTTCG
>DGNZ01000075.1 GCA_002389175.1 Rhodospirillaceae bacterium UBA4479
TGACCTTGCGCCTCGCCTAAGGCGCCAAGGAGGGCGTCGATTTCAGTCTCGTCTGGCATATTATTTCGCGTGGTCGGATGCATTGTGATGAGAAGATACGGCTTACCAGCCTCTATATCCAAAGCTTTCTCGATATCGGCTTTACTTATCAATTCTGTTCGGATGAGATGGTCCAATCCTGGTGCACCGACAGTAAATACAGTATCTGGATGCTCACCCATCTGGATAACTCGATCCCGATACGCGTCGGCAGCAACAAAATGAATAGACGACATTTTGGTAATTGCATGGCGCATGGCGTCATCTATTGCTCCTTCAGTGACTTCACCGCCATGTATATGCGCGATGGGCTTATTGCAGATTGTTGCTGCCATGGCCGCACCCATGATTTCAAATCGGTCGCCTAGCAGAATGACAATATCAGGAGTCAGATCCATGATGGCCTCGGCAATGCCACTTACGGCAAGGCCGGTTGAGCGTGCAATCGCAGTTGGCGCATCATCGCAAAGCTCAATGGGGACATAAGCGTTAATATTGAAGCCATCAGTTTCAATGGCATCAACGGTATTGCCGAAATCAGACTCCAGATGCGTGCCGGTGACAATAAGCTGGAGTGCCATAGTAGGGTCATTCTCAATTTCGCGCATCAGCCAGTAAAGCAAACCGTACTCGGCACGTGTGCCTGTAACCACGCAGATTTTACGCGGTTGCATTCACTAGTCTCGTCGCAAGTTGTGAACTGGACGGGATGTTGATCAAGCGTGTGTAGGTATCTTCAGTGACGCTCAAATCCATGCGAGGGCATTCCATGAACATAGATAACTGATGCATCGGCCGCCAAGCGGCACGAGTCATAAATCCAGATGCATTGGTGGCCTCAAGAACCTCATCGCGCAATGTACTGTCAGAGGCATCAAGCATGAGAAGGTTAAGCCAATAATTACTTTGACCCCACGAAGGTTCCTTAAAGAAAGTAACGCCATCCAGTCTAGAAAAAGCATGGTCATAGGCATCGGCCAGTTGGCGTTTTTGTATTAAGAATTCGGGAAGTACTTCTAGCTGCGCGCAACCAAGTGCAGCATTGATATTGGGCAGTCGATAATTATACCCAACCTCGTCGTGAATAAATTCCCACTTGTGAGGTTGCTTGGCTGTCGTCGTCAGATGCCGAAGTCTTTTCGCCAACGCGTCATCGTTGGTCATGATAGCGCCGCCGCCGCCGGTGGTTATCGTTTTATTACCGTTGAAACTGAGTGTCGCGACGCGGCCTTGATTGCCGGTATGGCGGCCTTTGTAGTATGAGCCAAGTGACTCTGCAGCGTCCTCGATAAGATCAATACCAAAGTCGTCACAAAGCTTGGTTAGCGCATCAAGGTCGGATGGGTGGCCGAACGTATGCATGCAAACGACAGCAGCGATACGTCGTCCGGTTTTCTGATTGATTAGCCGACCATCACGGGTTGTCGCGATTTCCGTTAGGTGCACCCGCAGCTTCTCTGCATCAATGCCCAATGATGTGGCCTCGGCATCAGCAAAATGTGGCACAGCGCCGGTATAGGTCACAGCGTTTGCAGTTGCGACGAAGGTCAGTGCAGGCACGATAACCTCGTCGCTGTCACCGATATCCAGTCCGGCAAATATCGCATGCAACGCTGCAGTGCCACTTGATGTTGCAATGACATGAGATGTATCTGTGAAATCGCCGAGCATCTCTTCAAATCGCCCAACGTAACTTCCCGCTGTCGACACCCAACCTGTATCAATACAGTCTTTGACGTAATCCCACTCTCTACCTTGAAAGCAAGGCTCGTGCAGGCCTGCAGGCTCGCCGAGGAGATCGCAAAATACACTTACAATATCTGAGGATAGCTGGCTCAAGAATCAGGGCTTCTCGTAATTTATTTCATAGTTGCCGTAGAAATTTGCGCGTGTTTCTGCGTCTTCAAACAAATTCTGATCAAGGGCGCGGATTAACTCTTTGATACCGTCTTCGACACTGAAGCAAGGCGTGAAGCCAAGGCGATCACGAATCTTTTTAAAATCAACGCGATAATTCCGAGGGTCAGAGCCATGCGCCTGATACGCCACCGGCGCATCCGGAATGTGTTTTTGTATCGCCTCAATAATCATTCGCTTGGTGAAGTTGTTATTATCGCCACCGGCATTAAAGACGTCAAAGCTGATATCGGGGGCAGGTGCTTCAAGAACTCGCTGAATGACGTCGGCGAAATCTTGGACATGACAATACGGCCGCCATGTATCAGCATCATAAACAAGCAAGTCACGGCGTAGATACATTTCACGTGTGAACTGACTGACAGTTAAGTCGAAGCGCATCCGTGGTGCGAGCCCAAACGCGGTTGCGAACCGGAGCGCTGTTGCCTCGTAATCGACCTGGCCTTTGAGAGAAAGCAACTTTTGCTCAATGCCGACTTTTGCTTTTGCATAAAGTGATAGTGGATTGAGTTCATAATCTTCATCGGCAAGCGTCCCCTCAGGGATCAGACCGTAATTTGAGCACGTGGAGACGAAAATCACACGTTGCAGGCTTTGGCCATTTAATTGATCAATCAGGCTGCGGATGCCAGTTTCATTTACGGCGTCATGCGCTTCGGGGTACTTCTTTGTAATCGGATCGCCGACGAGTCCCGCCAATATGACGACATCGGTTGCCCCGTCTAGTCCGGCATTAACGACACTGGAATCTGCGAGATCACCATTGAGAACCTCAAAACCCGGCTCATCAAACAGGCCCAACATGATGTTTTGTGTGCCATAAAGAAAGAGATCCACGATGCGCACATGATACCCAAAGCTGAGCAATCGTTTTGCAACGATAGGGCCAATGTAACCGCCACCCCCAAATATGGTAACCAGTCGTCCGTCGCCTGTGTTTGTTGTTTTGGTATTCAAGATAAATCCACCATTTTGACATGCTACCGCACTCTGGGTGAAATCACCCAAAGTGCGAAATTCTCTAAATGCGCTGTGCTACGCTTTTAAACAGCAGCGAATACAGCGTCCTTTTCAACCCGGGCACGGACCTGTCGCCCAAGAATACTTAACAAGACCGTGACACGATCGCGGTCGTCAGAACTTTCAAATAATGCTTCGAACTCACCTAGTGCGCCGCGCAAAACGCGTACGGCATCGCCCGGCTTGAAGGAGGAACCGGCATGCGTTTTGACAAGGCCACGCTCATCTTGTCGAGCTTGAATTTCGTAGATCACAACATCTGGAATGGGCGCGGGTTTGTTACCAAACCTTACAACGTCAAAAATCCCGACAGTTGAGCGAATAGCGCGCCACGGAGAATGCTCCGGATCGATTTCTATAAAAATGTATCCAGGGAAAAGCGGTCTTGGCACCCAGTCTA
>DGNZ01000129.1 GCA_002389175.1 Rhodospirillaceae bacterium UBA4479
AAATGGGGAGTGTTTTGTAATTAGACGACGCTATAAATTAGCCCTGCCCGCTTCAAGCAAGTTTAATCTGACAAAGCCATCTCTCGCTTTTCATCTTTTTGGCATGGCACAATAGAAAGTGTAACAGCTGCACTATCAAGGATTGGGATGCCAAGCTCAAGCTCCAACCGATCCGCGATATCGGCGGCAACGACGTTCGTGCACATTATGATGATGGCGTCTGGTTGGGACGCCGCAACGCCTTTGACCATCCGTTCAATCACCGCAGGGGGTATCGTCGCAAAATCATGGCTAAGTTTACCGCCGTCACTGCTAGCGGCGATCACCTCGAATCCCAGATCTACATAATTGCGATTTATCTGGGTGGCCACATCATCGGTATAAGGTGTCACCATCCCCAACCGCTTAGCCCCGAGCTTTCTCAGCCGACGGTTGATATCCAGCACGCAGGTGGTTGCAGCAACACCTGTCTCGTGAGTCACACGCTGCACGAAAGCCTCATCGTGTGCAATGCCGATCCAACTGGCCGAGGTTCCACCCCATGTGATCTGGTCAACCTTCGCATCGCAAAGCAGTTTTGCCGCCGCGACCTGTGCATCCATCTCAAACTGTGCCCGTGAGGTCGCATCGAGTTGCACATCGATCACGCCCAAGCGCGAGACATGCACGCTGACCTCAGGCCGCTTAGCCTGCAGACGCACGGCCAAAGGCTCTAGTACGACGTTCGACGATGGAATCAGCAAGCCCAGCCGCATCAGATGATCGACGTTCGCGCAGAAATACCGCCATCCACGGTATAGACTGTACCTGTCGTATAGCCCGCACGCTCGGAGGCCAGAAATGCCACCAGATCGGAAATCTCCGCGCAATGCGCCGGACGCCCAAGAGGGTACCCATCCGCCAGCTCCATATATCGCTCTGGATTGCCTAAATCTTTTTCGGCCCATTTGCGCAGCATGTTGTAAATCCGGTCAGTGTTTACAGGTCCAGGATTGATGCCGACGACACGCATGTTGTCATCAAGGGCATAGCCCCCCAACGCGCGGGTAAAGCCCATCAGGCTTATGTTCCCCATTGCTCCAGCGATATAGTCGCGGTCTAGAACCTCGCCCCCGTTGCCAATGATGTTGATGATCACACCGCCGCCGGCCTCTTTCATCTTGGTGTAAAACAGACGGCTCATGTTGATGTAGCCAAAGACCTTGAGGTCAAAGCCTTTGCGCCAAGCCGCATCATCAACGTCCCACAAGTCGCCACTGGGAATTGCGCCAGCGTTGTTGACCAAAATATCCACATTGCAAATTGCCGTCGCCAAGGCTTCCGGTGCACCCTCAGATGTCAAATCCAAAGGGTGCAGGGTCACGGAAACATCGGTGGTCTTTGCAATTTTCGTTTTCAACGTTTCAAGCTTTTGGGCGCTCCGAGCAGTCAGATGCAGATGAACGCCCTCTGCCGCGAGCGTTTCCGCAACATGCGCCCCAATGCCCATCGACGCGCCGGTTATCAACGCCGTTTTAGCCGTCAGATTCAAATCCATCAGCTTGTATCCTCCATAGTCAGCACAGTTCGCCCTTCGACTTTTCCAGCATTCAAATCCAAAAGTGCTTCATTGATCTGTGCAAAGGGGACCGCATTGATCACCCCTTTGACCCGACCACCCGCCGCAATGGAAAGAAGCTCGGCCATCTCCTGGCGGTTTGACGCCGAACTACCGCGCACCATTAAACCGCGTTCAACCACCTGATAGGTGTAAAACGCCATTTCACCAGCGGGTACACCGGTTAGAACGATCGTCGCGCGCGGGCTGCAGGCGTCCAACATCATCGGCCATGTTGCAGTCACGGGTGCAAAGTTAACGCAGCCATGTGCGCCACCCAGTTCTTGAATCGCTGCCCCTGTAGCCTCATCAGCTTTGAAACATTCGTCAGCACCCAGTGTCTTTGCCGTCGCGAGTTTGTCATCGGCAACGTCCACAGCGATAACACGCAGCCCCGACAGTTTGGCAAGTTGAACACAGTACTGTCCCAAGCCGCCCATGCCAAAAATTGCCACTGTGTCGCCGACCTGCACACCTGTTTTCTTGAGCGACGCATAGGCCGCAGCTCCCGCACACATCAGGGGGGCTGCCTCAATAGCATCAATCCCATTGGGAATTTTGCTGGCCCATTGATCTTTCAAGGCGACATATTCGGCAAAGCACCCTTGTGTGGCGTAACCCGTCGCGGTGAAGTCAGAACAATAATTCTCACCCCCCATCCGGCAATCACGGCAATGCCCGCAGGCACCGTAAACATATCCGATACCTACGCGGTCCCCGACCTGAAAACGTGTCGCGGTTGATCCCACGGCCACAACACGCCCAATACCTTCATGCCCCATAATCAAGGGCAAGCTTGGCGGGGCATGCTCGCCCTTCCAGATATGCACATCCGTAAAACACAGCCCACTTGCCTCGATCCGTACCAAGACTTCGTCACTGCCGATTTTCGGCACGGGCACTTCGGCCATCTCGAGTGGTGTGTGATAGTCTGTCAGCAACGCAGCTTTCATCGTGGTGGGCAGGGGCATGGGGGGCGTCCTTGATGCATGGATAGGTATACCAAACCGCCCAAAACAACCAATCGTCAAGCAAATCCTACTGAAATATGTAATTTTCGTCAAAAAAGACCGCTTTTGATTGAAGTTTATGCAACTTCCAGTACCTTTGGCATACCAAAAAGAGAGTCCTCATTATGTCCAATATCACCGATGCTTTCACCCAACCCGGTACTAATAGAGGACTTTATTACGATGGAGCCTTCCAAAAACCCGAAACAGATGCCGTCATCAGCGTCACCAACCCGGCCACTGCTAAAGGTTTCACAACCGTTCCAAATGCAACGGCCACTGACGTTGACGCCGCAGTCGCCGCTGCGCGCGCAGCTTTCGCAGGTTGGTCTGCTCTTGATCCCATAGAGCGTGCCCGCCACTTGCGTAGATTTGCCGATGTGGTGGGCGAGAACATCCCCAAGCTTGCTATCCTGGAATCCATTGTGACCGGACGGGCGCTGAAAGAGATGAACGCCCAGATGGCGCGCATTCCAGAGTGGATCGAATATTTTGCGGGTATCGCGATGGGGCTTGAGGGAGAATCGAACTTCGTCAAGGGTGGCTATGTCACCGTGACCCACTATGAGCCGCTTGGCCCGGTCGCACTTTTGACCCCATGGAACCATCCGGTTCTAATCCTTGTGAAGAAGATGGGTGCGGCGCTGGCCGCGGGGAACACCTGCGTTGTGAAGCCATCCGAACTTGCCCCTGTCTCGCCGCTTGTGCTGGCTGCACTGGCAACAGAGGCCGGTCTACCTGACGGTGTCGTAAACGTTGTGACAGGTGGACCACAGACTGGCGCGGCGCTGTGCGTCCACCCCGACATTCATTACATAGACTTGACCGGCGGCACGACGACAGGGCGAAAAGTTGCCGCAGTCGCAGGGGAACGCCTCGTGCGAACAACGATGGAACTGGGCGGTAAAACGCCAGTGCTGGTCTGTCAGGACGCCGACCTAGACGGAGCCATTGCCGGGGGTCTGTTTTCCGCATTTGTAGCCTCTGGGCAGACATGTGTATCCGGGGCGCGTTTTATCGTGCATCGTGATATCTACGATGTATTTGTGACAGGCATCGCCGCACGTGCCGACGCCATTACGCTTGGCGACCCAATGGCTGACACCACCCAAATGGGGCCAGTTATTTCCAAGGCCAGTCAGGACCGTTGCAAACGCATGATCGCGACAGCCAAAGCGGATGGCGCGATGCAGGTCGCGGGTGACTCCGATCCCAATCTTCCCGCGCCTTTTGATCAAGGTTTTTATATCCGGCCGACGGTATTCAAGGATGTCCGACCAGAGCAGGAACTATTTCTCGAAGAAGTCTTCGGTCCTGTGATCTCGATTACGCCCTTTGATACCGAAGAAGAAGCGTTGGCGCTGGCCAACACGGGG
>DGNZ01000383.1 GCA_002389175.1 Rhodospirillaceae bacterium UBA4479
GGTGATCAGCAGAACGCCACCAACCATAATGAGGGTCGTTTGCACAGAGGGCCAAAAGGCACTGGAAGACAAAAAGCGGCTATAGTTTGCAAACCCGACCCACTCGAGGCCTCGCTGTATGCTGTCACCGCGCAGCGGCAGGTATTTCGTGAACGAAAACCACAGTGTCATGATCAGGGGGACCAACATCCAACCCAAGAGCAGGATAACGGCCGGTGTCATCATCGTTCGGGCTGCGGATCGTGATGCTTTGGTGGCCATTGGGTGGTCCTATCCTGTCGGTGGTCGCGCCACCGGTGAGATGTTATCAAAGGATAAATTACAAGTCTTGATCAGGGGGCAATTTGAAAATTGCCCCCTGATGTTGTCGTACGCTTAGCGGTAACCGGCGGCTTCCATAGCGTCGTTTGTGATGGCCTGTGCCTTCTCCAGCGCTTCTTCGATGGACTGCTGTCCAGCGTAAGCGGCAGAGAATTCTTGACTCACTTCAGTTGCGATACCTGCAAACTCTGGGATAGCGGCGAACTGAATGCCAACATATGGCGACGGATCGACGGTAGAGTTTGTTGGATCAGCTGACAGAATGCTGTCCAGCGTCATCTGAGCGAATGGAACGGCCTGGTAGTTGGCGTTTTCATACAGAGATGTACGTGCACCAGGAGGTACATTTGCCCAACCTTCGTTCGCAGCAACTTGCTCGATATAGCCTTTACCAGTAGCCCATTCGATGAATTGCTTGGCCTCTGCTTCTTGCTGTGTGCCGGCGGGAATTGCCAAGGCCCATGCCCACAACCAGTTAGACCGAACACCCATGCCGTTGTCAGGCGCAAGCGCAAAACCAACAGAATCAGCAACAGTTGAATCGTCTCCTGTCACGAAGGATGCTGCAACAGTCGCATCAATCCACATGCCGCACTTGCCTTGGTTAAACAGGGACAGGTTCTCGTTGAAGCCGTTTGTCGCGTAACCTGCGGGACCTGCATCGTTCATCATGTTGACGTAGAAGTTCAGCGTGTCTGACCATTCACGTGTGTCAAACTGTGCATTCCAGTCTTCGTCAAACCAACGCGCACCAAACGAATTGGACATCGCAGTGATGAAGGCACCACCTTCACCCCAACCTGCCTTACCGCGCAGACAGACACCGTTGATATCGTTGTCACGGTCTGTCATTTCACGTGCAGCTTTTGCAATGAATGACCATGAAGGTGCGTCTGGCATTTCAAGACCAGCGGCCGCCATCAAGTCGGTACGATACATGACCATAGAGCTTTCGCCATAGAACGGGGCTGCGTACAAAGTGCCTTCGGNNCCTTCGTGAGAAAGACCACCCGCCATAGCAGGAAGTAGATCGGCGGCGTCGTACTCGGCGGACAGATCGTTTAGTGGAACCAACCAGCCGTTAGAACCCCAGATCGGGGTTTCGTACATCCCAATTGTCATAATATCGAAAGCGCCACCTTTGGTGGTGATGTCGGTTGTGACACGCTGCCGAAGTACGTTTTCTTCCAATGTCACCCATTCAACGGCAATGCCTGTCTCAGCGGTGAAGCCATCAGTGTAGCCCTGCATGCGGATCATATCGCCGTTATTAACAGTCGCAATTGTAATAGTTGCTGAATGGCCGTCTGCAAATGCACCACCTGCAGTAATCAAGGTAAGCGCAGTGGCAGCACAAAGTGTACCCTTTAAGAACATAGTAATTTCTCCCTGGTTATGTTTTCTGGGAAAAAATATGACGATATTATACGCGGCGTCAACAGTTATTTAACGCGCGTAAAATTAGTCATGGTTTTATGCTGAATCTCGTAAAATCAACTTTCCTTCCAACCTCGTGCTTTTCCAGGGCGACATCTTCCCCTCAATCGACGCAAACAAGGTCTCAGCGGCTGTTTGCGAGACCGCGTCATAGTCATGTGAAATCGTAGTAAGTGGTGGGCATGTATAGCGCGAATGCGGATGTCCGTCCTGACCAGCAACACGAATCGTTGAGTCAGCCGTGCGCCCGACAAGCGCACCTTGTTCATAACAAGCAGTCAGCAAGCCAATCGCCAAACGGTCGTTGCTGCAAAGGATCGTGTTGGTAGAAAACCAACCCTTGCGCAAGGCCTCATGCCCACCCAGGCGTCCAATTTCCTCCAACCCCCACCCCTCACCACCAACTGAGATGACATCTGGTTTGTACCCAAATCTTTCCATCGCGTTTACATAGCTTTGACGGCGGCGATGCGCATTCGGATTAGCGGGCGTTTTCATCTCGAAAAAGCAAGGTGGCTCGCCCGTTCGACAAAGATAATCGGTGATATGTGCGGTAAATTGGAAGTTGTCAGAACCAACAAACGCAAGCCCGATCTCATCGACGCTGCTGTCAAATATCAGTGTCGGCACGTCATTGCAGAATTTTTCAAGCGCCTTTGGGTTCGAAGCCCGGCCCAAAGGGGCCAGCAGTACACCCACTGGCTTTAGCGACCGTAGGGTATCAAGCACCTGAACCTCCAGCACCGGATCCCCATGCGAGGAAAACAAACTTGGTCGGTAGCCCGCCGCGATACATCTTTGCTCTAGGTTGCGTGCTATTTCAGCAAAATAGGGGTCTGACAACAGCGGCACCACAATGCCAATGTTCTTTGTCAGTTTTCGGTTCTGGTTCATCGCATAGATGTTGGGCCGATACTCATAACGCTCCAATGCGGCCTCGATACGTATTCGGTTGCTCGCGCGAACACTGTCGGGATCGTTGAAATATTTAGAAACCGTTGGCCGAGAAATACCACTCAATTTGGCAAACTCTTCCATGTTTCGAATTTTAGTACCCGCCATTACTGCCCACTCCGCCGTTTTTTTGCGCCAAGCTTCTAACTTGCTTTGTAGCTATACTTTCTTGTCGCGCGCAAAAAATCAACATTCAAGGCGAATTTGTAAATCCAACGGGGCACTGTCATGTGTGGACGGC
>DGNZ01000280.1 GCA_002389175.1 Rhodospirillaceae bacterium UBA4479
GCGATGGAAAACCTGTAGTCATTGGCCGCTGTGTCGCAGAAAATAGCCATGACCCACCCGAGGCACCCTTCGCAGCGCGGCCCAAGTCAAAAGCTGTCATTGAAGATGCGACAAACCTTGGACGACGCGAACTTGTGCAGGTGTAGCTATTGCTCACGCAGCATTTCTTCGCAGTTGCGGCAGGTTTACCTCTTTGATTTGGTCAATGTCGTCAAAGCAGCCGTTCAAATTTAACGTTCTCGGTGGATATCCAATCGACAGCTCGTGGCGGTCCATTCCATTGATCGAGACGCGGGCAAAGCAGTCGTTTGTGAGTAGTATTAGTTTAGCGAAAACCGTCCCAATAATTGCACTCAAACTATATATTGAGGGCCCAAGAAAACGAAAATCCAAATAAATGTTTCAACCTCCTTCGGTCTGATGAGCAAGCTGCCGAAGCAAGTCGGCAAAACGCCGGGCAGAACCTGACAGCGCTTCGTTGGTGCGCGTGGTCAATCCGATGATTGTCTTAAGCGAGCCGTGATCTATCGACAATTTCGCAAGTGTTCCACGTTTAAGATCCTGCGCGACCAGACCTGCGGGGGCGAACCAGATCGCCTCAGTTATTGCTGAAAAATTGCGGGCCAGACCGTCGCTAAATGTCTCAATGATGAGCGCCGTCGGTTTGATACCATGGGCAAAAAAGAAGCTGTCGACGCTGTCGCGCACAGTTGACCCAACAGGCGTCACGATAATTGGATATTTCGACAGGTCCGTTACATCAAGTGCATCCGTTTGAAAGAGGGGGTGAGAGGGCGCCGTGACCGCAACAACGCTTTCCTCATATAATTGCTCGAACGAGAGGCCGACGGTGTCACGGGTGATGATCCTGCCGACGATCAAGTCCAGTTCACTGGCACGAAGCGCGGCGGCGAGGTTTTCGTAGTGACCGGTGACCACGTCGACATTGGCGCGTTCGTCAGGGGCGAATAATTCCTTGAGAGCATTTGGCACGATAGATCCCGCCGCCGTAGGCAGGGCACCAATGCGCAACCGATGTTCCCGTTGTTCAGGCTCTTCGACGGCGGAAATAGCCCGATTGAAAGACAAAAGGCTCTCAGTGGCGTGTTGATGAAAGCGTTCTCCGGCAGCGGTTGCACGGACCCCTGTCTTCCTTCGCTCCAAAAGCCTCACACCAAGCTCTGCCTCCAACTCGCGCAGGGATTTTGAGACTGCTGCAGGCGTGACATTCAAAGAACCGGCGGCACTCACAAGACTTCCCTTGCGCAAAATCTCTAAAAACACCCGCATATGCCGCAGCCGAACGTTCAGAAACTTACTCATATCTAACCTTTCACAACCAGATGGTTAATCATAAGGTTACAATAATTCGTTTTTCATATCCATATAGTTTCCTTACCCTCTGAGCACGGAGATCGGCTGACTCTTTGTCAGTCACTGGGGGGACTATGGACAACGAAGATCATCACGGCCCGTTGATCGACACGACGATCCCGCGACGCATGCCTGAGTTCATTATCGGTGCGGGGCTGCTTGTGGTTTTTGTCGCTTTGACAGTGACCCAAGTTATCACACGCTATGTCATGAACGCGCCACTGCAATGGACGGAAGAATTGGCGGCGCATCTTTTGATCTGGATGGTTTTCATCGGCGCAATTGGTGTCCATCGCCGCGATACGCACCTGCGTGTCGAGATGTTGGACGAATGGGTGCCGCCGCGTGTGGTTGCGGGAATCCGACTGGTGTTTGATTTCGCAGTTCTGATTGTCCTTGTCCTGATGGTGAAATCCGGTTGGGACCTGTATCAGTCGATGCGTTTTGACAAACTGCCCGCGCTACGCTGGCCAATCCGTAACATCATCATCATCGCGCCGATTGCCTCGGCAATCATGGCCATTTATTCCGTCAGCCACATCATCGGCCGCATCAAAATTCTGTGGGGCAAATCCGATGGATAACCTTATCCTCTATCTTCTGGCGCTCAAACTGATCTTGCTGTTCGCGGGTTTTCCGATTGCGTTTTCAGCAATCCTCGTGTCGATGCTTTACCTCTTTGTTGAAGGCATCCCGCTGTCATTGGTGGCACAGAAAATCTCGTTCTCGATGGCGAATTTTACGTTGCTGGCGATCCCGCTATTCATGCTTGCCGGTAAGATCACCACCGCCTCTGGGATTTCGGACAAAATTTTTGATTTCGCCCTGCGCATTGTGGGTCGGATTCCTGGGGGCTTGGGTCATGTAAATATTGCATCCAGCCTGATCTTTTCCGGTATGTCGGGGTCTGCTCTGGCTGATGTAGCGGGCCTGGGAGAGATCGAATACAAGGCCATGACCCGCAAAGGGTACGATCCGGATTTCTCGGTGGGAGTAACGCTGGCGTCGTCCGCCTTGGGTCCAATGTTGCCGCCCAGCCTGCCAATGGTGATTTTCGGCGTGGCGTCAGGGGTGTCGATCACGGGCATGTTTGTCGGTGGTATTTTGCCTGCCTTCCTCATCGCGGGCGCGTTGATGGTCTATGTCTATTTCATCGGCAAGCGCGACGGTTATGTCGACAATAGCTGGGATGGGTGGACCAATTTTGCGCGGGCGTTTTTTGGTGCGCTGCCTGCATTGCTGACGCCTGTGCTTATTGTTGGCGGCATGTTGTCGGGTGTGTTCAGCGCGACTGAGGCCGCCACCGCTGCCGTACTTTGGATTTTGTTTGTGTCCTTCGTGATCTACCGCAGGCTGAGCCTCAAAGGGCTCTATGCAGTCCTGTATGAATCGGTGACGGAAACGTCGCGCCTGCTGTACCTGATCGCGACGGCGCTGCTGCTGGGGTGGGTTTTGACGGACGCGCACTTGCCCCAGATGATCACCGAATGGTCCTCAACGACATTCTCTTCGGGATGGACGTTCATGTTGTTCGTCATCCTTCTGATGCTGCTGCTTGGCGCAATCATCGAGAACGCGATCCTCATCCTGATCCTTGCGCCGATGTTGACGCCAATTGCCATCGGGCAGTTCGGCATTGACCCGATCCACTTCGGTGTCTGTGTCGTGTTTTCCATCATGCTTGGCCAATTCACGCCGCCCATCGGACTGTCACTTTTCGTCATGCGAGGCATCACCGGCTGGAAGCTTAGCCGTGTGTCTCTCGCCGTTGCGCCGTTCCTTATTCCACTGATTATCAGCCTCGTGATTATGGTGCTGTTTCCAGCCATCATCATGACACTTCCAAGGGCCTTCGGGCTTTGAACCGGAAACTAAAAATAGGGAGGAAACCATGTTTCTGAAAAAAATCGCTACCAGCGCTGTCTTGGCCATGTCTGTCGCCGTGCCGCAGGCCTTTGCGCAAGATATCACGCTTAAGCTCGGCTACGTCGACAAACCAACCGAGCCACGCGGCATGGGATTCGCCCGCTTTGCCGAGTTGGTCCCAGACTATACCGATGGCCGCGTCGCAGTCGAGTTGTTCGACAGCGGCCACTTGGGCAACGACCGCGAGATGTTCAGCCAGTTGCTGACAGGTGCTATCGACATGGGCAAGCCAAGCTACCCGATCCTGTCTGATGTGGTTCCGGAAATGTCCGTGTTTCTGGCGGGCTATTTCTTCGATAGCTATGATGATCATCTGCGTCTCATCGCAGCGCCAGAATTCGGCGGAGACTGGAATGCCCGCCTTCTTGACGAAGCGCAGCTTCGGATTATCGGCAACAGCTATCAGGGCGTGCGAAATGTAACGCTAAACGGAATTCAGCCACGCAGCCCAGCCGATATGGCAGGCATCAAGCTGCGCGCGGTGCCAAACCCGATGGCTTTGGCCGTGGTGTCTGGTCTTGGTGCGAACCCAACACCCGTTCCATTCCCCGAGCTGTTCCAATCCCTGAGCCAAAATGTTGTCGATGGGCAAGAAAATCCGCTGCCAACCATCTGGGCGAATAAGTTCTATGAGGTGCAAGACACGCTCGTGCGGACCGATCACCAGATCGCCAGCGCTCCAGTCGTCGTGAACGATGCAAGCTGGCAACAGTTGTCTGTGAAAGATCAAGAAGCCATCACGCGTGCGCTGACCGAAGCCATGGATTACGCCCAAGAGCTAGGGGTGGAAATGGAAGCGGGGCTCATCGAGCAACTTCAAGAACAGGGCATGACCATTGTCGAGCTGACCGATGAAGAGAAGGCAGCCTTCATTGCATCCGTGCAGGCCTCTGTCATCGAAACCTTTGACGGAGAGGCGTGGCCAGCCGGTTTTGCCCAATCTGTAATTGATTTTGCAGCAGCAGAGTAAATAAAAGACGGCGTGGCGGGCATTGGCTCGCCACGCCTCCATTTGCGACCAAATAAGTCAAAGGGCCCCATATCATGCGCACAATCTTCGTTCTCTTTGACTCGCTCAACCGCTCTGCGCTTGGCACATATGGCGGATCTATCGACACACCAAACTTCGACAGGCTCGCGGCGAAAAGCGCCGTTTTTGACAAGCATTACATTGGGTCTATGCCTTGTATGCCTGCGCGTCGCGATATGCACACTGGGCGTTTGAATTTCCTGCACCGCAGTTGGGGGCCGTTAGAGCCGTTTGACGATAGCTTTGTGGTCAAGATGCGGGGAAATGGGGTCTACACGCACCTCACGTCCGATCATAATCACTACTTCGAGGACGGGGGTGCTACGTATCACAACCGCTTTAACACTTACGATTTCATCCGTGGACAGGAAAGCGACGCATGGGTGGCGATGGTCAAACCTCCTATGGAACGGTTTCGCGAAATGTATCACGAACGCCAGTTTGGTGGCGCGCGCTCGACCCAACGTGTGCAGGGTATGATCAACGAGACAACGTTCAAGGCCGACAAGGATTTCCCAATCCATCAATGTTTTGACGCGGCGCTGAACTTCCTTGATATGAACGGCAAAGAAGATGGTTGGTTTTTACAGCTTGAATGTTTTGATCCGCACGAACCTTTTGCCGCACCCGAAAGCTTCCGCGAGAAATTTAAGGCCGATTACACTGGTCCGATTTACACATGGCCACAATATCGAAATTCGTCCGACGACACTGCCGATGAGATCGCGGAAGTACGCGCGAACTATGGGGCCCTTGTGGCGTTTTGTGACCAACAGCTTGGCCGTTTGATGGATTACCTCGATGCCAATGACATGTGGGAGGACACGTCGATCGTGTTGACCACGGATCACGGGTTCATGTTGGGTGAGCATGAATGGTGGGGCAAGCTGCGCATGCCGTTCTTTAACGAGATCGCGCATATTCCTTTGATGATCCATGACGCCCGCAAGCCTGATTCATGGGACACTCGGGTCTCAGCCCTAACGCAAGCCATTGATCTGTCGCCGACGCTGTTGGACCTGTTTGACCTGGAGGCCTGCGAACACACGCAAGGCAAATCGATGTTGCCGCTCTTGAACGGAGAGGCTGAGGAGATCCGTGATCTTGCGTTGTTCGGCGTCTTTGGCGGGGCGATTAATGCGACAGACGGCAATCACACCTATTTCCTTTACCCAGAGGACATGGAAGATCAGCCTATTTTCGAATATACATTGATGCCGATGCATTCGACGAGCCTGTTTGAGGTTCGCGAGTTGGAGCACGCTGAATTGGTGCGCGGATTTGACTTCACCAAGGGTGCACCGCTCCTGAAGGTTCCCGCGCTCAAGGATGCCAAGCGGCCGCCGATGCAAGGCGGGGGGTTTGCAGAGACCCATACCCGTCTTTACGATCTGAACGACGATCCAAAGCAGGATAGTCCTGTTCGCAATGCTGAAATCGAGGCCTGGTTTGACAACAAAATTCGCTGCGAAATGCAGCGTCACGAGGTGCCCAACGAGGCCTACAGCCGCTTCGGATTGTGAACGATCTCAGACTTACTATCTTTTGTAGTCTGCCTTTATGTATTGCTATCTGTCATCGCCGAAAGGGCATGATCGAGGCCATTGCGAATAGGTGTTTCAAGAACGGCCTTTGCGGTCTTGGTATCCCGGGCAAGTGAAGCGTCAAACATGGTTCGGTGTTTATCGACAGCGATTTGACCCTGCGCAAGCGTTTTCGGTAAAAACAAGATAGTAATTCTGAAAGACGTAATGGCCTGAGAATTGAAGTACAAACCATACCAAACGTTGGGTGAAGTCTAAGGTCTGCCGACCACTGGATAGCTTCTTTGAGAGCGATTTTCTCTGTCCGAAATCTGCACCATTATTGCTATCGGTGCCCTTCGACGACAGCAAGCGGTAACAAAGGGCCTTCTTTGCTCAAGTCACCGCCAGATACCTAACTAACCAGATAGGTATCGACTGCTGCATTGATACCATCCACCCAGATCATCCGCAGCCATTCCTCGAATGCCTTGGCAAAACGGGGTTGCCCAGCCAGATCGCCATAGTACTGGGTTTGGGCAAGCCAGACTGCGGGGTCGTTCTGGGCCGCCTTGGCCGTTCTCTGCAATTCATCCCAAAAGGGATCGTTCGGCTCAATCTGGGTGCCGTCCTCACGCGTTCCCTCGCACATGCGCGCCCACACCGCCGACACCAGCGCAAGCCCGTCTACAGGCGTTCCAGCAGCAATGCCATCGCGGATTGACGGGATAATGAAGCCCGGATGACGCGATGAACCATCAAAAGCCACACGCCGGGTAGTGTCCATGATATGCGGGTTTGAAAACCGCTCAGCGATCAATTCGACATAGGTCTTAGGGGTCATGCCGGGCACGGCTTTCACAAGGGGGGTGATCTCTTCTCGGGCAAGCTTTCTGAACAGGTTCGCAATCTTTTCATGTGCCATGCAGTCAACGATCGTAGAGAGTGACAGAACCTCACCAACGCCCGCGATCACCTGGTGCCCACCGTTGAGAATGCGAATTTTCATGGCCTCGAAATCATGGACATTGTCAGTAAAGGTCGCACCAGCCTTATCCCAATCCGGGCGACCGGCGCAGAAATTGTCTTCGATCACCCATTGGCGAAAGTTTTCATGGGTGACCGGAACCACGTCGTTAACTCCGAGGGTGCACGCAAGATGACGCTCTTTCGGTCCGGTGGCGGGTACGATGCAATCGACCATCGAATTGGGAAAGCTGCAATTGGCGTCAATCCAATTAGCCAGATCAGGATCAGACAGCCGAGCCAATGACACGACAGCCTGCCGCAAGATTGTGCCGTTGCCCTGAAGGTTGTCACAGCTAAGCCCCGTAAAAGGACCGACGCCAGCGTCACGCCGCAGGCGTAGCGCGGCGACCATCGCACCAAAGGCGGTCTTGGGCGCTGTTGGATGGGTGGTATCAAAAACGATGTCGGGATGAGTGACATCAAAGCCCTTGGTGACAGGGTTGATGTAATACCCACCCTCGGTAACGGTCAGTGACACAATTCTGGTTTCGGGTTGCGCCATTTGTTCAATCAGTTGGGCGTTGCCGGGTTCAATCGGGACATAGTCAATCATCGAACCAATCACCTCTGCCGTGCGACCCTCTGGTGACAATTCAATAAGTGTCGTCATGTAATCTTGCGCCGCAAGTTTCAGTCGTTGATCTTCGTCATATGGTTTTACACCTGCCCCAACTATCGCCCAGTCGAGTGCCAGACCTTGTTGCATGAGCCGATGCAAGTACCACGCCTGATGTGCCCGATGGAAATTCCCCAAACCGATGTGAACGAGTCCGGGGGAAAGCTTTGATCGGTCATAAGAGGGTGTCAAAACCCCATCCGGCAACTCACCAAGGGTCGCATCACAAAGTTTCATCGTCGGTTTTGCATCTGAACGCCTACTCATCAACTCATCCAGTTTCCGCCGTCAACATTGTAAGTTTGGGCCACAACGTAGGAAGCGCTGTCGCTTGCAAGAAAGACTGCCATTCCGGTCAGGTCATCCGCTGTGCCCATGCGCCCAAACGGAACGGCCACAGCGACCTCTTTCTTCTTTTGACCCGGCGATTTGCCTTCGTATTTAGCAAAAAATGCATCGACCCCATCCCAATGTTCGCCGTCCACGACACCAGGCGATATGGCATTAACGTTGATGCCGTGCTGGATTAAGTTCAGCCCCACCGATTGGGTCAGGCTGATCACTGCCGCTTTGGACGCGCAATAAACAGAAACAAGGCTTTCTCCGCGCCGCCCGGCCTGAGACGCCATGTTTATGATGCGCCCCTTAATGCCGCGTTTAATCATATGGTTGGCGACAGCTTGCATGGTAAAAAGCGTGCCCGAGACATTAATATCAAAGACGCGCTTATAGTCCTGCCGCGTGATCTCGGCTACGGGCGCAGCGGTGAAAATTGCTGCGTTGTTGATCAGGATATCTATCTGACCTAAAGCTTTGACTGTTTCTGTGACGGCTGTATCAATGCTAGACTGATCCGTCACGTCCATCTGCACGGCAATTGCAGAATTGCCGATTTGGGTGGCCGCAATCCTTGCTCGATCAATATCGATGTCGCCAATGGCAACCCGCGCGCCTTCGGCCACATAGGCTTTGGCAAAGGCCAGACCGATGCCACGTGCAGCCCCTGTGATTAGGGCGGACTTTCCGGCGAGTTGGGTCATGATATCCGCAAGCCTTGAGCGTCAAACCGGTGTATTTCATCAGCGCGTGGGTTCAGATGAATAGCGTCGCCATGGCGCAGGCTGACGTCGCCAATTGCGCGCACGGTCAGCATTTCAGCCAGGCCGGTGTTGTGAATGTGAAAGAACGTGTCAGAGCCAAGGTGTTCGGCCACGCCCACAGTGCCCTGCCACTGACCGCCGCTTTCAACCACATCAATATGTTCAGGGCGCACGCCGATTGTATGGGCATTTTGTTTTTCCGCCTCTGGACCGGTAATCAGGTTCATTTTCGGTGACCCGATGAAGCCCGCGACAAAGGTGTTTCGGGGGCTGCGGTACAGTTCCAACGGGGTGCCCTCCTGTTCGATCACACCAGCGTTTAGAACGACAATCTTGTCGGCCATTGTCATGGCTTCCACCTGATCGTGCGTAACATAGACCATCGTGGTTTCCAGCCGTTTGTGCAGCTCAGAAATTTCAAGCCTCATACCGACACGCAGGGCGGCATCAAGGTTGGACAAAGGTTCGTCAAACAAGAACGCCGCCGGTTCGCGCACAATTGCGCGGCCAATTGCAACCCGCTGACGCTGGCCGCCCGACAATTGTCCGGGGCGGCGATCCAGATAATCCGTCAGGTTCAGCACGCTGGCCGCCCCTTCGACGCGTTTGGTGATCTCTGCCTTGTCCAGCTTGGCCATCCGTAGCGGAAAGGCGATATTTTTGCGCACTGACATATGCGGGTAAAGCGCATAGGACTGAAACACCATAGCAAGGCCGCGTTTAGCGGGCACCACATCCGTTGCACCCTTACCATCAATCTCAATGTGGCCTGTCGTAATGTCTTCAAGCCCAGCAATCAGGCGCAGCAAGGTGGATTTTCCGCAGCCAGAGGGGCCGACGAAAACGGTGAACTCCCCGTCCTGAATAATCAGGTCCAGTGGTGGGATTACTTGCGTGGTACCAAAGCTTTTGGTGACCTGTTTAAGTTCAATCTGTCCCATGTGTCAGCTTCCTTACTTTACGGCGCCAAAAGTCAGGCCGCGGACGAGTTGTTTCTGGCTTAACCAGCCAAGAATGAGGATCGGCGCAATCGCCATTGTAGAGGCCGCGCTGAGTTTGGCAAAAAACAAGCCTTCGGGGCTGGAATAGCTGGCGATAAATGCAGTCAGCGGCGCGGCGTTGGCGGCCGTCAGGTTCAAGGTCCAGAAGGCTTCGTTCCATGCCAGAATGAAGTTGAGCAATAATGTGGACGCGATTCCGGGGATCGCCATCGGTGTCAGCACATAGAGGATTTCCTCTTTCAGCGTCGCGCCATCCATGCGCGCGGCCTCTAGTATCTCGCCAGGGATTTCCTTGAAATAGCTGTAAAGCATCCAAACGATGATCGGCAGATTGATCAACATCAGTACAACCATCAGCCCGCCACGCGTATCAAGTAGATTGAACTGAACAAAGACCAGCGAAATTGGATAAAGCACGCCCACCGCAGGCAGCATTTTGGTGGACAGCATCCAAAGCAGAATGTCTTTGGTTCGCACCGACGGCACAAACGCCATGGACCACGCAGCCGGTATGGCGATCAAAGTGCCCAAAATCGTGGACCCACCGGCAATAACCACGGAGTTCCACAGGAATTTCATATAGTCAGACCGCTCCTGCACGATCGCATAGTTTTCCAGTGTCCAATTGAAGGCGAAAAACAAAGGCGGATCGTTGATCGCCTGAGCCTCTGTCTTGAAGCTGGTCAGGATCGTCCAGTAGATCGGAAAAAAGATGATCAGCCCAATCGTCCACGCCGCAGCCGTGGTGATTATCTTTCGTTGAGTAGTGACGTTGCGTGCCATGTGATCCCTTTCCTTTTAAGCGTCAAGGTTTTTGCCGACGATGCGCATCAGGAAGATCGCAACGATATTGGCAAGGATAATGGCGTAGACCCCGCCCGCAGACCCCAGCCCGATGTTCTGGCTGTCGATGACCCTTTGAAAAATCAGATAGGTCAGGGTGCGGGTGCCGAACGCACCACCGGTCGTAACAAAAATTTCTGCAAAGATCGACAACAGAAAGATCGTTTGAATTAGGATCACAATGGTGATCGCACGCGCCAGATGCGGTAGCACGATAAACCAGAACCGTTTGATCACGAGCGCCCCGTCCATTTCGGCCGCTTCCAGTTGCTCACTGTCCAGCGACTGGATTGCTGTGAGCAGAATCAAGGTTGCGAAGGGCAGCCACTGCCATGATACAATCGTGACGACAGAGCTTAGCGAGGCATCCTGAAGCCAGGCTACAGGCTCGGCCCCGAAAAAACGCCATAGGTGGGCAAAAATGCCGTTCACCGGGTCCATCATCATGTTCTTCCACACAAGGGCAGACACGGTCGGCATCACAAAAAACGGCGCGATTATCAAAATTCGGACCACGCCCTGGCCCCACATCGGCTGGTCTAGCAGCATCGCAAGCAACACGCCCAGAACCACGGTGATCAGCAGAACGCCACCAACCATAATGAGGGTCGTTTGCACAGAGGGCCAAAAGGCACTGGAAGACAAAAAGCGGCTATAGTTTGCAAAACCGACCCACTCGAGGCCTCGCTCTATGCTGTCACCGCGCAGTGGCAGGTATTTCGTAAACGAAAACAATAGCGTCATGATCAGAGGGACCAACATCCAACCCAAG
>DGNZ01000111.1 GCA_002389175.1 Rhodospirillaceae bacterium UBA4479
CCACCCGCGATAACCACGCGCTTGCCAGCAAAATCAGATGTCTTAGCCACCATGTATTTGACGCCGCGACCAGGACCTGCAGCTTCGTACATTTCTATATCTGCCAATGGTGGCCGTTTTGGGCCAAATGCCCCGACACCGGCGGCAATAATGACGACCTTTGCATTGATGGCGACACCTTCGCTGGTTGTCAGATGGAACTCGCCCGCATCGCCATTCAGACCGATCACCTGCTGGTTCAAATGATAATGTGGATCGAACGGGTCGGCCTGACGTTCTAATTGTCGGACCAGGTCGCCACCAGATATTTCGGGATAACCCGGAATGTCATAGATCGGCTTTTCCGGATAAAGCGCCGCACATTGCCCACCAATTGCTTCGAGGGCATCAATGACACGACAAGACATACCTAACATGCCGCATTGGAATACGGTGAACAGACCCACGGGCCCGGCGCCGATGATGGCAACATCTGTTGAAAAACTGGCGTGTTCTGTTGGCACCGTCACGATAAGGCATTCCTGATGGGATATATGATCTTTTCAAAGGATGGAGTCGATACGCCCGCTGTTCAAGTCTTGTTCGGATCAATCTTGGGCGATACAAAACGTTATGGCGCCATCACCTACAATCTTGGCTAAAACCGTGCTGCGAAATGAAGCTGCCACACGCGCGGTTGCTGCTGAATTATCGACGGTCTTAAAAGCCGGAGATATCGTCGCACTTGATGGCACATTGGGTGCAGGCAAAACAGCATTTGCGCGGGCGCTGATCAATGCGATGCCCGGCGTTGTCGAGGATGTTCCCAGCCCCACATTCACACTGGTGCAAACGTATCAGCGCGGCGACGCAGAAATCTGGCACTTTGATCTATATCGTCTGGAAGTCCCCGAAGACGCGTTTGAGCTTGGGATTGAAGATGCCTTCGCCGATGCCATCAGCCTGATTGAGTGGCCCGATAAACTTGGGGGCTATTTACCAAGCCGACATCTTCGGATCACCTTGGCGCAGGACGGCGAATCGGATACACGGACACTAGAAATAATCGGGGATGCCACCTGGCGCGACCGGTTGGCAGATTTAAAGAATATGGATATCCTAAGTGGTTGAACGCGCACGCGAGATTGAAATGTTTTTAGACGACGCTGGTTGGGCCGGCGCTGTGGTGACCCCCCTGGCTGCGGACGCATCGTTCAGACGGTACGACCGTGTCATGCTGAATGATCGTCGTGCCGTCCTGATGGATGCTCCGCCGCCCCAAGAAGACACCCGCCCGTTCATTCGTGTGGCTAAATATTTAACTCAAATGGGATTTAGCGCACCACGGATTATGTCTGAAGACCCTGAGCGTGGTTTCCTCCTGCTCGAAGATATGGGCGATGATACCTACACCCGCGTCCTGGCAGATGACGGCGATGCGCGCGCACTTTACGCAACCGCCATCGATACGCTGATCCAACTTCATGAAGTTTCGGCACCATCGAATATTCCCGCAGGCACACCGCCTTACGATATGGATGCATTGCTCAAAGAAGTCATGCTGTTCGTCGATTGGTATCTGCCCGCAATCACGAACGAAAAAACGTCACCGGCGCTCAGAGCATCATACGAAGCCGCATGGCGTAGCGCTTTCATACATGTCGCAGACGCGCGCGAAACCTTAGTGCTGCGCGATTATCATGTCGACAATCTGATGTGGTTGCCGGACCGGAATAGCACCGAGCGTTGCGGTCTGTTGGATTTCCAAGACGCCGTCGTCGGGGCACGGGCCTATGATGTGATGTCCCTGATTGAAGACGCGCGGCGCGATATCCCCGATATGATCCGCGAAGAAATGATCAGCAGATACTTGGATGTATTCCCAGACCTCAGTGGCGCAGACCTGCGCCGCGACATCGCAATTTTGGGTGCAGGCCGTCATGCCAAGGTCATCGGTATTTTCACCCGCCTGAGTGCCCGGGATTACAAATCACAGTACCTGCATCACATTTCACGGGTTTGGCGGCTGCTCGAACGTGACCTGATGCACCCCGCGCTTAGTGATGTCGCGGATTGGTTTAATCAAAATGTGCCGCACGATCTTCGCCGCATTCCAGCGGCTTCTGACGCGGCGTAGCACGATGATGATCGAAAACTTTGTTCCTAAAACAGCGATGGTCTTGGCGGCAGGCCTTGGCAAGCGAATGCGCCCCCTGACTGATACGATGCCAAAACCCATGGTGCCTGTGAATGGCACACCATTGATTGGCCATGTCATGAACCGACTGGTCGATGCCGGTGTGAACAGGGCCGTTGTTAACCTGCATTACATGGGCGATCAGATTCAGGAATACTTGTCGTCAGAAGATCGCCTCGAAATTATCTACTCTGAGGAAGCGGATTTATTGGAAACAGGTGGTGGTGTCAGGCTTGCCATGCCCATTTTGGGCACGGACCCGTTTTACGTTATCAATTCCGATGCGTTCTGGCTGGATGGGTATCAAAATACCCTGCTACGACTGGCACGCGAATGGCGAGATGACCAAATGGATGCACTGTTGATGCTACAATCCACAGTTTATGCCTATGGCTACAATGGGTTGGGTGATTTTGATGCTGATGCCGACGGTAAACTGGAACGCAGGCAGGAATCCGCGATCACACCATGGTTGTTTGCCGGGATTCAAATTCTACATCCGCGCGCCATGGAAAATACACCCGAGGGCGCATTTTCACTGAACGTGGTGTATGATCAGGTAAGCGAGGCAGAACGCCTTTATGGCATGATCCACGACGGGGAATGGTTTCATATCGGCACCCCTGAAAGCATCCCCGAGACCGAAGAGTTTTTGAACCAACCGTTTGCTGGTGAAGAAAGAAGATAAGGCCTTTATGTTCGACAGCCCCTCGCCACGCATTCTGAATATTCAAAGCGGCGCGCCGTTTGTCGACACCTTAGCCCAAAAACTCCTAAGCCAATTTTCTGACAATCCCTTGGCGTTATCATCAGTTCGTGTGTTGTTACCAACACGTCGGGCGTGCCGGGCCTTATCAGATGCTTTTTTGCGGATCAGTGATGGTCAGGCTGTTTTATTACCCCGACTGACCCCCCTGGGTGATATCGACGAAGATGAACTCAGCATTTCGGAAATGGACGTGATTGGTGTTGCCGCCAGCAGCGCTGATCTTCCTCCCGCGATATCCGGGTTACAACGCCAGCTTTTATTAGCACGTGCCATCATGGCGATTCCGCAACATCGGATGCAGCCAGAACAGGCAACGGGATTGGCGCTGGAACTGGCGCGTTTGCTCGATAAGTTGGCGACAGAGGATAGCGATCCTGCGAAACTTAGGGACCTCGTTCCTGAAAACTACGCGACCCACTGGCAAGAAGTGCTTCAGTTCCTAGAAGTCATCATTAGTGCGTGGCCTAATATTCTGGCCGCCGAGGGTGCGCTTGATCCAGCCGCACGGCGAAATGCACTGCTTCGTGGACAAGCCGAAGTCTGGCGACGAGCACCATCAAAAACACCGATTATCGCCGCAGGATCAACGGGCTCAATCCCAGCAACGGCGGAACTATTAAGTGTTATTGCGGGCATGCCACTGGGTGCAGTGATCCTGCCAGGGCTTGATACGTCGTTGGATGACACAGCATGGCGCGCACTTGGCCCGACGCATCCGCAATATGGGTTACAGCAATTGCTAAACCGATTGGATATCTCCAGGGAAGCCGTCATTGATATATCGCCACCAGATACCCCAAGCGGCCGGGCGCAGGTTTTGTCCCATGCGCTAAGACCCGCGTTTGCGAATGCTTCCGAGGTTCCTGACGAACAATCTATTCGCGATGGCCTGGACGGAGCCGTGCGAGTCGATTGTCCCAGCCCGAGCGACGAAGCCACCGTTGTGTCATTAATCATGCGGCGCGCCATTGAACGCCCCGGCGAGACATGCGCTCTGATCACACCTGATCGCAACCTAGCACGTCGTGTTGCAGCGGCCATGGGTCGATGGGGTATAGAAGTCGACGATTCAGCCGGCGTGCCATTGGCATCAACCCCTCCCGCCGCGTTCTTGCGATTGCTGAGTGACGCTGTTGGGCGGGATTTGGCACCTGTTCCATTACTGGCCTTATTAAAACATCCGCTGGCAGCGGGTGGCATGCCCGTGGTCGACTTCCGGGATCTCGTTCGGGCACTAGATAAACATGCGCTGCGTGGCCCCCGTCCAGCACCTGGATTTAAAGGGCTGCGCGATGCGATTGGCATAAAACCAAAATATGCATCACTTCGAAATCTTGTCGATCAGTTGGAAGAAATTATCGGCCCGCTGGTCGCCGAGATGAATGCCAGCAGCATCGACTATGGCGCTCTGGCTAAACGGCATGTCACCACTGCAGAGGCACTGGCCACGTCGGATGAAGAAGCTGGGGCCGCCAGATTGTGGGCAGGCGAAGCCGGAGAAGCCGCGGCCCTATTTGCATCCGAGCTGATGGATTCGCTTGCCACACTGGGTCCACAGCCGCCCAGGCAATATCACGGTGTGTTTGAACGACTGATGGCGGGCCGCGCGGTTCGGCCCCGGTTCGGCGCGCATCCAAGGATCTTCATTTGGGGGCTTCTTGAGGCACGTTTACAGCACGCTGATACGGTGATTTTGGGTGGCTTGAATGAGGGGACGTGGCCGCCGCAGTCTGAAACCAACCCATGGATGAGCCGCCCTATGATGACGGACATGGGTTTGGAGCCACCAGAACGACGTATCGGCCTGACGTCCCATGATTTTCAACAGGCCTTTACCGCGCCTCATATTTATTTAACCCGCGCTGAAAAAGTCGGCGGCACGCCAACGGTGCCATCGCGGTGGTTGCTTCGGATCGATAACGTGCTAGAGCGCGCCAACGCAAAAGACGCGCTTGCGGTTCCGCAAAATGAAAACTGGCTCAGTTGGGCAAATGCGCTCGATAACGCGACCCATGTGCCCACAATGCCACCAAAACCATGTCCACCCGCAAGTGCCCGACCGAATGAATTGTCGGTGACCCGGATCGAAACATTGATCCGTGATCCTTATTCGATCTATGCGCGTTACGTTTTAGGTCTGCGCCCGATGGATGATTTGGATGCAGACCCCGGTGCAGCCGAACGCGGCACCATGGTGCACAGCGCCTTGGAATCCTTTGTTAAGGCGTATCCAGATCATGTTCCAGAAAATGCCAAGCAGCATTTAATCGCATTTGGACAACAAGCATTCGGCGACTTGTTGAACCGACCCGGCGTACGGGCTTTTTGGTGGCCCAGGTTTGAGCGTATCGCGGATTGGTTCATCGATTGGCAGCACCAACGGATCGAACAAGGCTGGACCGCGGTCCTGACCGAGGAAACGGGCGCGTTAGAGATCGACGCGATTGCGGGCGGTTTCAAGATCACAGCAAAGCCAGATCGGATCGATTTTCGCGAAGATATCGGGTTGTCGATTATCGACTACAAGACGGGATCGCCGCCCAACAAAAAACAAGTGAACAGCGGTCTCAGTCCGCAATTGCCGCTCGAAGCTTTGATTGCAATGGCAGGAAATTTCAAAGGCATTCCCAGCCAAGATGTTTGCCAGCTGATGTATATCCAACTTTCAGGTGGTCGCAATCCAGGCAAAGAAATGGCGATTGATCTGGATATCTCTGAGCTTACCGAGAAAACCATCGAAGGTGTGCACCGGTTACTGACCCGTTTTGCCAACCCTGAGACCCCATATGTGTCTCGCCCACGCCCTCAATTCGAAAGTCGCTTTGGCGATTATGATCATTTGGCACGGGTGGCGGCCTGGCGCGGTGTTGAGGGGGATAGCGAATGAGCATCCGTCAACGCACCACGGCACAGAAGACTGCAGCAGCCCCTGATACATCGGTCTGGGTGTCAGCAAATGCGGGCACCGGGAAAACGGGGGTATTGGTTGATCGCATATCGCGATTACTCCTAAGCGGTGTCCATCCTGAGCGCATTTTATGCCTGACTTTTACCAAGGCGGCCGCTGCAGAAATGGCCAACAGACTAAGTGCGCTGTTGAGTTCATGGTCGGCCATGGACGAGGAAAATCTGGGGGCTGAACTTCAGGCACTTGGTGAAATGCCCGTTGATGCCGAGAAGATCACCCGTGCCCAGCAGTTGTTTGCGATGACGTTGGAAGCGCCCGAAGGTCTGCGTATTCGAACCATTCATTCGTTCTGCGAATCCCTATTGGGTCGCTTTCCATTGGAAGCCCAGATCGCGCCTGATTTCAGGGTCATGGACGAACGTGATCAGATGGAATTGCAACGCGAAGCCCGCGACCACGTTTTAAATTCTGCCGAAGCACAAGGCACCGAATTGACTGAGGCGCTGCGATCCTTAGCCGCCTTGGTCGACGAAGCGGCGTTCGCCAGCCTGATTAAGGAATTGGATAATAACCGGGGTAAGTTTCGGACGGCACTTGCTCGACATGGCGGCCCTGCCGGGCTGATCCGCGCTGCCTACGAAGCCCTCGGCATTGAACCTGGACTGAGTGTGGATGAGGTATTGGTCCGTGCATCGACACTAGATGATACAAAACGCGCTGACATTGATCGATTGTGCGCCGCATGGGTCGAAGGCAGTCCCACCAATAAGAAAACAGCCGTTGGAATCCGAGACTGGCTAACACAGCCACCAGAACGCCGTGCCACCAGTTGGCGAACCGCATTCGCCAGTGCATTCATCACTCAAAAAAACGAGATGAAAGCCGACACAACATTGATGTCCAAGGGGGCAACCGCAGCCGACCCCAATGCCATCGAAGTTGCGTATGCGTGCGCTGCGGACTGCCAAGCTGTGTTGGATACGCTGAAGGCGATCAATACTGCCGATGCGACTAAGGCCCTGATCGCCATCGGCGCGGCGCTGATTGAAAGTTATGAAGAGATCAAGCTCCAACGCGGACGGCTGGACTATGAAGATTTGATTGAGCGCGCATCGGGACTGTTAAACACACCCAGCGGTGTCAGTTGGGTGCACTACAAACTGGATGGCGGGATTGAACATGTCTTGGTCGATGAAGCCCAAGACACCAGCCCTGAACAATGGCGCGTGGTTGAGGAAATTACGTCTGAATTTTACGCGGGCGTCGGGCGGCATGAAGAAACTGTAGAAACACCGCGTACAATGTTCGCCGTCGGCGATGAAAAGCAATCGATCTATAGTTTCCAGGGCGCAGATCCCGCTATGTTCGGCGAAATGCGAGAACGTTTCGGTGCGCGTGCAAAAGCCGTTGATCAAATGTGGCGTCCAGTTGAGATGGCACAGAGTTTCAGATCATCCGAAGCCGTACTTGATGTTGTCGATGCCGTATTCGAATCGGATGAAACGCGTCAGGGTTTAAGTTTTGATGGGCGTCCCATCCATCATGTTTCTGCACGAACCGGGCAAGCGGGCCGTGTCTCATTGTGGGCAAAAGAAGAACCACACGAAGATGATGGCGACGATATCCCCTGGGATGTCCCGGTCGACTATTTGCCTGTGGACAGTCCTGAAGGTCGCGTTGCGGCACGCATCGCAGGTACAATCAAAGGCTGGATCGACAACGAAGAAATTTTGCCTGCGCAGGGACGCATTGTTCGTCCGGGCGACGTCCTTATCTTGGTTCAAAAACGTCGGCAATTCGCACAGTTGATGGTCGCTGCCCTGAAACAAGCGAGCATCCCCGTGGCCGGTCGCGACCGCATGATCTTGCCCGAACAACTGGCTGTCCAAGACTTAATTGCTCTCGGCAGACTTACCCTTTTGCCCGATGATGAACTCAATACTGCCATTGTTCTGAAGGGGCCATTGGTGGGGTTGGACGAAGATGCATTGTTTACTCTCGCCCATAATCGCGCTGGATTGTTAATTGACGAACTGCGGACGCGGCAGGATGAGCACCCCGATTTTAAAAGCGCATGGACAAAAATATCTGCATGGCGGGCGCGCGCCGATTTCATGCCGCCGTTCGAGTTCTTTGCCCGTATCCTTCGCGCCGAAGGGGGAGAAAAAGAACTCCTTCGTGCCCTTGGCCCCGATGCCGCAGAACCCATCGAAGATTTTCTGAGTGCTGCCATCGATTACGAGCGTGACCATGTACCATCTTTGGAAGGGTTCCTGCACTGGCTGCAGACGGGGGCATCAGAAGTAAAACGAGACCTTGAACAAGGACGGAACGAAGTTCGGGTCATGACAGTGCATGGTGCCAAGGGCCTGCAATCTGAAATCGTGTTCTTGGCAGATGCCTGCAGCGTGCCTGCCGCCCAAACCGACGACAAAATCAGCTGGTTCAGTGATGACAATGTACCGATTTGGCCCGTCGTTTCTGAAAATCACACGGAAGCGTTGAAAGCATTAAAAGACGCAAGACGTACAGCGACCATAGAAGAATACCGCCGCCTCCTTTACGTCGCGATGACGCGAGCCAAAGACCAATTGTTTATCACCGGGTTCACCGGCAAACGCAGCAACGCCAAGGAAACGTCTTGGTACGATATGATCGCTGACGTCATTGAGCCGATGGGCCAACCATTGATATCGGACAATGGTTCCGAATCCGTGGTCTTCGAGAAATCACAAACAGCACCACCCGATGGTCAATCACCCACGCATGATGCGCAGTCATCACTAGTCCCCATGCCGGACTGGGCCACAATCGGCCCTGGGGCTGAACCATTGCCCCCCAAACCGCTGAGCCCCTCGCGCCCTGATGATAAGGAACCCCCTGTCCGATCCCCGTTGTCAGAAGATGATGGCAATCGGTTTAAGCGGGGCCTTGCCGTACATGCGTTGATGCAAACGATCCCTGATTTGTCCCCCCAAAGCCGCAAACATGCTGTTCAACACTATCTTGCGCGACCCGGTCATGGTTTTGCCGAAGCTTTGCAAAACGAGATCGCCGGCGAGGTCATGGCGCTATTTGATGATCCGACGCTGAGCATCTTGTTTGGGCCAAATTCGCAAGCGGAAGTCCCGATTGTTGGCACCATCGACACGCCTGCAGGACCACGGGTCGTGTCTGGGCAAATCGACCGATTGGTCGACACTGGGTCTGAAATACTGATTATCGACTACAAAACGAACCGTCCAGCTCCGACAGACCCCGCGAATGTACCAGAAATTTACCTACGACAGATGGCTACTTATCGTGCCGCATTGCAGAATATTTTTATAAACAAACCGATTCGCCCCGTCCTATTGTGGACGGACGGTCCCAAGTGGATGGAATTGCAGGATAAACTAATGGCCCCCTACGCACCTTGACGGGATGCGGGGTGGTTCCTAGATTCAAGTTAAGAGTCGGCTCAGATAATTTGTGCCGGTCACATCATTTTTAATCTTTATATGGAGAGTCATCACATGCCCAAACAAGTCTCCGATGCATCATTTCAAGAAGATGTTCTTAATGCCTCTGGCCCCGTCGTTGTTGATTTCTGGGCCGAATGGTGCGGCCCTTGTAAGCAGATCGCACCTGCACTCGAAGAAATCTCTGCGGAAATGGGTGATAAAGTCACCATCGCCAAAGTGAACATCGATGATAACCCAGAAGCCCCCAGCACCTATGGTGTTCGTGGTATTCCAACATTGATCATGTTTAAAGACGGTGAAGTGGCTGATACCAAAGTTGGTGCGTTGCCGAAAAGCCAATTGGTTCAGTGGATCGAACAAAACCTTTAATCGATATCGACCGACGACCATGAATAAACCGAGCCCCGCCCATGGCGGGGTTCATCGTTTCCGGAGACCCAAAATGAGCCATCTTGAAATCAAACAAATCCCCGTCCTGAACGACAACTACGTTTATCTGGCGCATTGTCCCGATACAGATGATACGGCGATTGTTGACCCTGCTGTCGTCGGACCCGTATTAGATGGTTTGAAAGAAATGGGATGGACGCTCACGCATATCTTAAATACCCACCATCATGCCGATCACACGGGCGGCAATCTGGAACTCAAAGAAGCAACAGGCTGTACTATTGTGGGTCCACGGGCTGATCGTGATCGAATTCCTGGTATCGATGTCGAAGTTGGCGATGGTGACACCTATAAGCTGGGCAAGGCTGCTGCGAAGGTCTTTGATGTCCCCGGTCACACCAAAGGACACATCGCATACTGGTTCGAAGACTCCGATGCATTGTTCTGTGGCGATACGTTGTTTGTGATGGGCTGTGGTCGCCTGTTCGAAGGCACACCAGCACAAATGGTCAATTCACTGGCGAAATTCGATGCGCTACCCGATCAAACCCATGTCTACTGCGCGCATGAATACACCCAATCAAACGGTCGGTTTGCATTGACGGTGGAACCTCAGAACCAAGCGCTGATCGATCTGATGGCAGAGGTTAATGACAAACGTGCGCGGGATATCCCCACAGTGCCATCGACACTGGGACAAGAACGCGCAACCAACCCGTTCCTGCGTCCAACAAGCCCCGATCTACAATCGACAGTAGGGATGCTGGGTGCTGATCCTGTGGACGTGTTTGCAGAAGTTCGCCGTCGCAAAGATTCATTCTAAACGAACGGAAAAGGGCATCGATCAGTGTGGTCTGATGCCTCTGCGTCCGTAAATGACCCAGTAAATCAGTCCGACGAATAAACTACCGCCAACGATGTTACCAAGAGTGACAAACACCATGCTTTGTGTTGCCTCAGCAAAGCCTATGTTCACGCCGCCCGCCAACAAACCAACGGGAATCAGATACGCATTGGCGATGGAATGCTCAAACCCCAGTGCAACAAAAGCTGTTACTGGGAACGCTATTGCCAAAATTTTATCTGTTACCGAACGGGCAGCAAAGCACAGCCAAACCGCCAAGCACACCAGCGCATTACACAGTAATCCGCGGATAAATGATTCCATAGCGGGCAGTGCTACTTTTGCTTCGGCAATGCTAATGGCTGTTTCAGCAACCATCCCGTCAGCCAGGCTCAGCGTGCCTGACATCACCATCAAAACAGCCATTCCCACTGATCCAGCCACGTTCCCGACAAACACAATTAGCCAGTTTTTCAATAAAGCGCCGAACGTGATTTGACCATCAGCACATGCCATTACGATCAGATTATTACCCGTAAATAATTCAGCGCCAGCCACGATCACCAAAATCAGACCAAAGGAAAAAACAAAACCACCCAATAGACGAGCAGGCCCAAAGCCCAAGCCATGATCCGTCATGGCCACCGTATACAACATGCTACCAAACGCGATGAAAGCCCCTGCCAACAACGCGAGCATAAAGGTTGTTGCCGCTGGCAATGCAGCCTTGTCAGACGCCGCCGCTTCAACGCGCGCGATGATTTGTTCAGGCTTGTACGCATCAAGACCGGTTGGATTGGTAAGTGTATCGGCCACATCATCCTCCTTGTTGATCTTTATCGTATCAACAATCTAATGAATGGCTCATCCATGAACATTGTCATGGATCAAATTTCACGTGAAAGACCCATCCCGTGCGATACGCACGAGATGGGTTATTCTGTTATTTATGCTGCAGCTTCGGTTGAGACTTTACCAACGGCACGATCATAATCTTCCATCATATGACGGCAGATATCGCCAGGCTTGAATGTGTAGTCACCGATAACACTCACTGGTGTGACTTCAGCAGCTGTGCCCGTCAGAAAGCATTCTGTGGCATTAGCCATTTCTTCGGGCATTATCGCGCGTTCGACGACCTCATAGCCGCGCTTTTTGGCTAGATCAATGACAGTGCGGCGAGTGATACCGTCGAGGAAACAATCAGGAGTAGGAGTATGGATTTTGCCGTCATTCATGACAAAGAACACGTTTGCGCCCGTCGCTTCAGCGATCTGACCACGATAATCCATCATCAACGCATCTTGGAACCCATCGGCCTCGGCTTGGTGTTTTGACAATGTACAGATCATATAAAGCCCTGCCGCTTTGGCGTGAACGGGTTCTGTTTCAGGGCTAGGGCGCTTCCATTTCGAAATCTGCAGCGTGATTCCATTCATGCGTGCTTCTGGCGTGAAATAAGACGGCCATTCCCATGCTGCGATCGCAACGTTGATCTTGTTGGTCTGCGCTGAGACACCCATCATCTCGCTTCCCCGCCAGGCAATAGGGCGAAGGTAAGCTTCGCTGATACCGTTCGCCTCACAAGTCTGGATGCAGGCGGCGTCGATTTCTTCGATGCTGTAAGGAATTTCAAAATCCAATTCTTTGGCTGAGTAGAATAACCGCTCGGTATGCTCACGGAGTTTGAAAATCTCACCGTTGTACATCCGTTCGCCCTCAAACACAGAAGACGCGTAATGCAAACCATGGGTGAGCACATGGACCTGGGCGTCGCGCCAATCGACGATTTCGCCGTTGTACCAGATCTTTCCATCACGATCAGCAAAGTTTGAAGCAGCCATTGTAATATTCTTTCGTGTTTGTTGGATGTTTGTATTTTATCTTGCGTGGTTTAGCAGTATTTAAAATTTATGTCAACAATACTGACCAATATATTTTTATCACATGCACCATGTTCGATGGACATGCCTGACGATGCCTCTTAAAAGTTTGGCATGTCAGATGCTCCAGCCCGCGGTCGTCCCCGTGCAAACCCCTTGTTCCTTCGCGACGAAGATCTTCGTGAAGCGATTGAGCTTTTGTTTTTTGCTTATCGAGATTTCACGGGCGAAGCCGACGCGATCTTAGAAAAGTTCGGGTTTGGCCGCGCACATCACCGCGTGATTTATTTTGTCGGTGCCAACATCGGTATATCGGTTGGTGAATTACTGAGTATTCTGAAAATCACCAAGCAAAGCCTTTCCCGTGTTCTAAGCCAACTCATGGACGAAGGCTTCATTATTCAAGAAACCGACGATAAAGACCGCCGTAAACGTCGCCTATACCTGACTGAAAAAGGTGCATCGCTGGAAAAAGAGCTCACCGATCAACAGAGCCAGCGAATCGCAGCAGCATACAGTCGCTCTGGTGCCGAGGCTGTTGCCGGTTTTCGAACTGTGTTACGCGACATCATCAACGAAGAAGACCGTGATCGCGTCGCACAGCATACCGAAGACCCCGAGCCACGATCTGCTTAACGGACGATGACCAATGCGCTATTGCGCGTTACACTCACATCATGACCACTAATTCGATACAACATGATCTCATGCCGCATATACTCGTCGTCGACGATGATGACAGGCTACGTGACCTTTTGGTGAAGTTCCTGGGCGACAATGGCTTTCTCGTCGCAGCAGCCGCTGACGCGATGGAGGCTCGCCGCCTTATGCAAGGCCTGGCCTTTGACCTCATCGTGTTGGATTTAATGATGCCCGGAGAAAGCGGTTTGGAATTTGCCGAAAAGCTCAGGACAACCAGCACAGTCCCAATTCTGATGCTGACTGCAATGGCAGAATCCGAAGACCGTATTCGTGGCTTAGAAACAGGTGGCGACGATTACTTAACAAAACCGTTTGAGCCTCGAGAATTGGTATTACGGATCAAGAGCATCTTAAAGCGCGCGCAACCTGAGCCCTTGCCCATTCGCGATATCGTTCTGGGGGATGCCGTTTTTTCACCTGAACGCGGAGAAATGACCAGGCATCGTCGCCGCGTCCATCTGACAGATCAGGAAGCCGCGTTATTGCGCGCATTGGCAGCCCGCCCAGGTGTTGTTTTATCCCGAGATGATCTCGCCAACGCAGCAGATGGTGAAACTGAAAGCCGTGCAGTTGATGTGCAAGTCACACGCTTGCGTCGTAAGATCGAAAAAGATCCACGTGAACCCAGATATTTAAAGACCGTTCGCGGCAAAGGATATGTGTTGTGGCCAGACAGCCATTAAGCCAAGCCGTCAAACGGTTCCTGCCAAAATCACTTCTTGGTCGGTCCTTGCTGATCATTGTGACGCCACTCATCTTGTTGCAATTGGTTTCAGCGATGATCTTTTTCGAAACCCATTGGGATAAAGTCACACTGCGTCTTGCAAAATCTGTGGCTGGTGATGTCGCTGCTGTGGTTACGCTGTTACGACAATTCCCGGACCCTGAGAACCGAGTCTGGATCAGCCGATTGGCGAGCCGTCATATGGAATTCCAGTTAGAATTTGACGAAGACAGAATTCTTCCCAACAAATTAGCCAAGCCCGAAGGCCTGCTCGAGGAAATGCTGGCCGCATCTTTAACATCATTTGTGAGCAAACCATTCACTGTCGATAGCAGATCCCTTGATCGTTACGTCATCATTGATATCCAGTTGGCCAATGGCGTGCTTCGTGTAACCACAACCAGAAAACGCTTATTCAGTTCAACAACTTACGTTTTTGTGATTTGGATGGTTGGCACTTCGCTTATCCTATTTGCAGTCGCGATGATGTTCATGCGCAACCAAGTAAAGCCTATTCGCAGATTGGCGAATGCCGCTGATGATTTCGGCAAGGGGCGATATCTTCCGGATTTTAAACTCGAGGGAGCAACTGAAGTCCGCCAAGCTGCGGCTGCCTTTATCGATATGAGGGACCGGATCCAACGCCAGATCAATCAACGCACAGATATGTTGTCCGGTGTCAGCCATGATCTACGCACCCCACTGACACGTATGAAACTTCAATTAGAAATGTCATCAGGAGACGACTCTACGGACGCATTAAAGGGCGATATCGCAGAGATGGAACGGATGCTTGAGGGGTACCTTGCCTTTGCCCGGGGTGAAGGTGGTGAAAAACCTGTCATGACGGATTTATCGGCTCTTCTTCAAGATGTCGCAGACAGGGCGCGGCGTAACAATGCCCGCATCGACCTACATACCGAAGGACGCATCGATTTAACCTTGCGGCCCAATGGGTTCGGGCGTTGCATCACCAACTTGGTCGAAAATGCCAACCGATATGCAGAACATATTTCGATCCGTGCCGGGGTGCGTGATGACGGCGTTGAAATCGTTATTGATGATGACGGCCCAGGTATTCCAGAAGACCAACGTGAAGAAGTTTTCCGCCCGTTTTACCGCCTGGAAACATCTCGGAATCCAGGTACGGGGGGCGTGGGTTTGGGATTATCCATTGCCCAAGATTCTGTTCGAACCCATGGCGGAGAGATCACCCTCGAAGATTCCCCTATGGGCGGTCTTCGCGCCCGGATCAGATTACCAATTTAAGCCCCATTAAGACCAAGGGCGTTCTTCGTTAATTGACCACGGGTCGGCATCTTTTGGCCAAACCGGACGCGCGATCTTTTCGTGCGGCAATTCTGCCATGTCCCACATGATCGTGCCTTCGGCAGCGCAGTAGATGATCTTTTTCGCGATCGGCTCGTACGCTGCATAAAAATGCTGCATCGATTTTACAATCAAAATGCGCTGTTTCACGGGATCAATGCCAAATATCTCAAAGAAATTTGGTGATACATTCTGTGTTCGTGCAGCATGGACGATGATATCGATGCCTTCCGCGTGTATCCACGCCGCATCACCCATCTTGCGGGACGACCCTGACAGTCCTTCGACCGACGCATCGCGGAGAATCTTGATCACTTCGACGTTCAGGTCTAACGGCTCCCCTGATACGGGGCCCGATTTACCGCCAAGACGAAGCGAGAATTTAGCACCCTCACCGGCACCAACACATATCCCTGTCGCAACGGGATCCCAAATTCCACCCACAGCCGCCATGCCGATGCCGCGTTCTAACATGCGGCGGACGATGAATGTGCTATCACCAGGACCACCGCCACCGGGGTTATCAGCCATATCTGCGATGACAACAGGGCCATCTCCTACTGCCAGTGCATCTGTAATTGCAGTTTCGGGATCGACACAGTTGGGCGTGATTTCATCACGGATATCCCAGAGTTCACGGCCCAGTTTTTCAGCCAAGGCATCACCCTCGGCTTTGTTGTTATTCGTCACAACAACGACGCGGGTTCCTTCTGCAGGCACATCACCCCAGGGGAAACCATGCCCCAAAGAAACCGACAATACATCGCCCTGCCCCTCTAGCGAGGTCATGAGGTCGACGAATGATCTCATCGGTTCACGTGTCGTATGAAAACACCCGATCATGCGGCAATCAAAGATGCTGATGACTGGCTTCAATGTACCTTCGAACGTCGTCTCCATGATTTTCCAAAGATCATCAGCACGTTCTCGGCTATCGGTGTGCGGATATTCCTTATAGATCACGAGGGCCGAGATATCTTCGATAAACTGGCGTGTGATATGGCAATGTAGATCGAACTCAACACCAATCGGTGCGTCAGGACCTATGATTTCGCGAATACGGTGGGTAAGGTCCTCTTCACAGTCATCGTAACCATCAGCCACCATCGCACCATGCAAGCTGAGCATCACGCCATCCACTGGCATCGCTGCACGCAAATCATCTAAGATTTCATCGCGCAAATCCTCGTAAACTGTACGAACCGTTAAACCCGATGGCGTTGCAAATGCTGACAAACTTTCGACCACTTCCCAGCCTTTGGCCCGGGCATACTCGCGCCACATCACCAGAGGCGCGCCGAACATGTGCGGCACATCGCCGTGTTCACCATTTCGAACCAAGTGTGACGTCTCAAAAGATGACAGGTCCGTTGGCAATGGGGCACCCGTGTGGGTTTCCGTCCCAAGACAGGCAGTGAAAATCTTCATAGCGGGCGTCCTTCGAAAATGAAACTAAGTGGAAAGCTGGGCGATGTTTGGAATCGGTCGTGCGGTTCTTGGGTTGGAAGCCAAAACACGTTCAAGCGCCGCTGCAACTTCAAGAACATGACGATCAGCACCTGGTGGTCCCAGAACCTGAATACCGAACGGCATACCCTCGGCATCAATGCCACATGGCAATACGCAGCCACACGTGGCCGCCATAGTGGGTGCATATGACAACGCCAACCAGCGCATATACGTTGGCATTTCCACACCATCAATTTCAGATACGTACCATTCTGCGTGAGGGAAAGGTGTCGTCGCCGCTGCTGGGCAAATCACCACATCAACGTCTTCGAATAAGCTCAGCCAGTCACGGGTAATCCGGGTTTGCGCGACGTGAGCATCGGCAACGTCCTGCATATTATACTCAAGGCCGCGGTCCACGTTATCGACTACGTTGGGACTGATATCATCTCGGCGCGTGCGCACCCGTTCACCGTGCGCAGCGACAAACGCGACACCCCGAAGGACTTCGAAACATTCATGCACGCCTTCAAAATTTGGATCACGATCCTCAGCCCCAGCAAACACATGACGGAACGTCGAGACTCGCTCTTCGAACAACGCACGGTACGCATTCGATACCGGTGCCGCACCTAAATCAGCGGAAATAATGGCGCGAATAGAGCCCAAATCGGCGTCCTGAATAGGATCAAGCAACGAAGCATCAATTCCGGTTGAAAATGGATCGCGCGGATCAACGGATGTTTGCGCTGCCAACAGCAATGCTGCATCGGCAACGTTGCGCCCCATCGGACCAAGGACTGAGAACGGGAGCAATCCCGTCGGCTTGTTCTCAGCGGGCACAACGCCAGGCGATGGCCGGAACCCGACAACACCGCTATAAGCAGCAGGAGTTCGAAGGCTTCCGCCATAATCGGAGCCACTGGCAATCGGCATCATGCCCGTCGCAAGCGCCACAGCCGACCCACCAGATGATCCTGCACAGGTTTTCATCGGATCGAACGGATTGCCCGTCGCACCGAACACTAGGTTTCGCGTATTCGCACCAGCACCAAATTCTGGCGTGTTGGTTTTGCAAAAAACGATTCCACCTTCGTCGCGGACATTCCTGACAGACACCTGATCTTGTTCAGGTACGTTGTCTTCATAAAGTTTTGAGCCATAGGTGGTTCGCAGACCTTCGGTGGCCTCTAAGTCTTTAATCCCAATGGGAAGTCCATGAAGCAATCCAAGAGGCTCACCCGCCATGACATCGGCCTCAGCCGCCTTGGCCTCGTCGCGGGCCCGCATGTAGCATTCAGACACAACCACATTCAGCGTTGGATTGACCGCTTCGATACGATTAATGCAGCTATCGAGCAGCTCTACCGGGGAAATTTCCTTTGATCCGATCATACGTCGGAGATCAACAGCGTTCTGGTCGCAAAGTTCACTCATTAAGATTTCGGTGTGTCACCGCTCCCTAAATCCCACCAAAGGCCCGTCATCATCTGCAAACCTTGGCGGCAAATTTCCGGTAAAACGTGTTCATTCGGTGCGTGCTGCGAGCAACCGGCGTATGAGTGCGGCACCCAAATTGTGGGCAGTTCCAAGACTTCTGCAAACACGTCATTCGGCAATGTGCCGCCTAAATTCGGCAACACCGCAACTTCTTGGTCCGTGGTTTTCTCAATAGATTTAATTGAAAATTGTGCCCACGGGTGATCGGGATCCAGACGTGTCGCGTTCATGTAATCACGCTCGGCCTCTAACTCGATCTGATTAAATCCCTGTGCATCCAAATGCTTACGCAACGATGGCAAGAACGTCATCGGGTCGGTGCCCGCAACATAACGAATATGCCCATGCGCCACAGCCTTGGGTGGGATCGCATTGACCGGATTACGCGGATTACCCGTTACGAACGAACGTACTTCGAATGTGTTGGAGCCAAAGACTTTTTCTTCGGACGTTAATCCCGGCTCGCCCCAGTCTTCATCGATATCGGGGGAATTTTCACCGCCATCAATCTTGAGTTTGGAAATCGCAAGGCGAACCGAATTGGTCATCGGTTGCGGTCGCCATTCTTCGATCAACAGCTTTCCGCGCGCATCGGTAATAGTTGCAAGCGCGTGCGCCATAATGATCCCAGGATTGGCAAGCAAACCACCCCAGTTGCCAGAATGATGACCACCACCGCGAAGTTCCAACGTCATGGTGAAGTTGAAGACACCGCGTGATCCCATAAAGATCGTCGGTTGTTCGGGGCGCAAACGTGGGCCATCCGATGCGATAAAAACATCCGCCTTAAATAGATCTTTGTTTTGCGCGCAAAATTCTTTGAGGCCTGGAGAGCCGCATTCTTCGCCTGTTTCGATCAGGGCAACAACGTTAAAGCCAAGATGTCCGCGCTGTTCCAAGACAGCTTTGATCGCTGCCAGATTGATGGTGTGCTGCGCCTTGTTGTCTGCTGTACCACGTCCGTACCAACGGCCGTTTTCTTCGGTCATATTCCAAGGGCTTAACCCTTCTTGCCACTGATCGTCGTAGCCACGCACAACATCACCGTGACCATACGTCATAACGGTCGGCAAGCTTGGGTCTTCGGTCCGTGTCGCGACGAGGAATGGGCCTCCATCGGGACGTGGGTTTTCGTGAATAACGCAATCGAAACCAAAGTCACTCAGATATGGTGTGAGTTCTTCTTCCAGATAGCGATAGAGTTCGGGCCTTTTGTCAGGCTCTGGGCTTTCGGTGCGGATTGCCACTCGACGGGCTAGATCTTCTCTGAACGTCCCGTTATCGAAGTATTCCTCAATTGCTGAGATCGCCGTGTCTCGACCTGCCGTCGACATCATGGACGCCATGCCGTGCCCTCTTCGCCTAAATCCCAATAAACACCAGTCACCAACTCCATTCCTTCGCGGGTCAGGGACCATAAAATATGCTCGTCCGGTGCGTGTTGAGAGCACCCGGTATAGCTAAGCGGCATCCACACAAAGGGAATACCCAACACATCTTGGAACACATCATTGCAGATGGAACCGCCCGAATTCGGTATCATCACAGGGATTTCACCCGTCGTCCGCGTCACGGACGTGCACATCCATTCAGCCCACGGATGTTCAGGCGGTGTCCGCGCGGCCAAGAATACAGCGTCATTACCCGCAGGTGGGTCAACGATCTCGATCATATCGAAGCCGTTAGCATCCAAATGCTTGCGCAGATTGGAGCGAATATTTTCATGGTCAGTTCCGACGACGAACCGCAACTGGCAATTGGCACGTGCACGCGGAGGGATCGCATTGACGGGGTTAGACGGATTACCCGTTACAAATGACAGCACTTCAAAACTGTTCCACGCATAAACTTTTTCAGCAGATGTCAGACCTGGTTCACCCCAATTCTCGTCAATCGTTGGCGCATCTGCGCCACCATCACGGTTCACACCATTCAGAGCTTCGCGCACAGAATTCGACATGGGGCCGGGAGACCAACCATCGACTTGGATTTTGCCATTCGCATCGGTGATCGTAGAAATTGCGTGTGCCAGCATGATCCCTGGATTGGCAAGCAAGCCACCCCAGTTTCCAGAATGATGACCACCATCACGCGCGACAATCTCAAGATCGAAATTCAAACAACCGCGATTGCCCAGGGTCAGGTTTGGTTTGGCGATGTTGACGCGCGGGCCGTCAGACGCGAAATACGCATCGGCCATAAAGGCATCTTTATGGGCCGCAACGAGTTCTTTTAAGCCTTTGGAGCCGTTTTCTTCACCCGTCTCGACCATGAATTTGGAATTGAACCCAAGTTTTCCTCGGGTCGCTAAGACGGACTTGATCGCCCCCATGTGCGTCGTGTGCTGGGCTTTATTATCTGCTGTGCCCCGACCGTAAACTTTATCGCCGTCGCGACTAAGCACCCACGGCCCCTCGCCCTTTGTCCACTTGTCAGCTTGACCACGTACCGCATCACCGTGACCGTACCCCAAGATCGTCGGCAAAGATGGGTCTTCGATCCGGGTTGCCAACAACACCGGGCCTTGGCCTTCGAATGGATTGTCATAAACCTTGACGTGGTAACCCATAGCTTCGAAATCAGGTCGGATGAAATCTTCTAAATACCGATAAAGCTCCGGCAGTTGAGATGCCTCTTGGCTTTCGGTTTCTACTGCAACGCGCTGTTTTAAGGTTTCGAAGTACCCCGCATCATCATCAAACCACATAAGGGCATCGGCGATGGCATCTTGGCGTGATGTCATGATGCGGCTCGTGCTGCTTCGCCACCCTCGTTATAGAGATGGCATTCGACGTGACCGTTAGGCCGCGTAAAGACACTCGGCTTTTGTGTTTTACACATGTCCATCACCTTAGAGCACCTGGGATGGAATGTGCAGCCACTCGGCGGATCAACCGGGTTCGGATAAGCCGCCCCAAGCTGGGTATCTGGGATACTGAGTGATGGGTCAGGCGTTAAAACCGAATCCAATAGCGCGCGCGTATACGGATGTTCAGGGTTGTCGAACAAGTTCGCCGTAGTCGTTTGTTCTACGATTCTCCCCAAGTACATCACAGCGACACGGGTCGCGATATGTTCCACCACCGCCAAGTTGTGACTGATCAGAATATACGTCAGGTTCAATTCTTTTCGGAGATCCTGCAACAGATTCAAAATTTGCGACTGCACAGACACATCGAGTGCCGACGTTGGTTCATCACAGATGACGACTTCGGGTTTATTGATGAGCGCACGTGCGATTGCGACGCGCTGGCGTTGACCGCCGGATAACTGGTTTGGGTAATTTCGATAGACACGCTTTGGCAAACCCACCAAGTTCATGATCTCAAGCACTTGGCGTTCCACATCAGCAGAGCTGGTTTTACCCTGCACACGCAACGGTAATGAAATGATATCGGCGATGTTCTTGCGCGGGTTCAATGATGAATATGGGTCTTGGAAAATCGGCTGTACTTTACGCGCCATTTCCAAACGTTCCATGGAACCAACAGGTTGGCCTTCTAGAACGATCTCACCGGACGTCGTATCTAACAGTCCCAGCAACATCTTAGCCAAGGTCGACTTTCCACAACCGGATTCACCAACCAAGCCCAGCACTTCGCCACGCTCTACGTTCAAATTGATTCCATTAACAGCATGCAGCGGTTTTTTCTCTTTGAAGAAACCCGCAGAAATCATAAAGGTCCGCGTGACGTCTTTGGCTTCAAGAACGAAATCTGACATTATGCTGCCCCCTTGGCGAAGTTGGCGGCGCATTGATCTTTGTCCAAGATACACCGATAGACGTGCCCATCTTCTATACCAGCCTGAAACTCGACATTTCCGCTCATGCACGCGTTATTGCTATAGCGACATCGCTCGGCAAAATGGCACCCATCGAGATCACCCACCAGCGATGGCACGATGCCAGGAATCGACCCCAACGGCGATCCACGCTCGGTTTTCCCCGGAATTGGAATACATTCGAGCAAGCCCTGCGTATATGGGTGCGTTGGATTTTCAAACACTTGTGTCGCTGTGCCCGTTTCAACAATCTGCCCGGCATACATCACCGCAACCCGGTCAGCGACACGCGCCACGACACCCAGGTCATGGGTGATCAAAATCATGCCCATGTTGAATTCTTTTTGAAGTTCCGCGAGCAACAATAGAATTTGTGCCTGAATGGTGACATCAAGTGCCGTCGTCGGTTCGTCAGCAATGATCATTTCAGGGCCGCACATCAATGACATCGCGATCATCACACGTTGACGCAATCCACCCGATAATTGATGAGGATATTGACCCAGTCGACTTGCCGCCCCGGTGATGCCAACTTTTTCTAGCAAAAATATCGCACGCTCACGCGCTTCGTCACCACTCACACTACGATGACGCAGAAGCGCTTCCATCAACTGGTTGCCGATGGTGTACGCTGGGTTAAGAGATGTCATCGGTTCTTGGAAGATCATCGCCATCTTGTTACCGCGAATGTCAGACATTCGCCGGTCTGACGCTTTGGTCAGATCTTCACCATCCAACACCAACTTTTTTGCTGATCGTGTTGCTTTGCTCGGCAACAAATCCATCAATGCCAGTGACGTCAGCGATTTACCACAACCAGATTCACCAACGATGCATAATGTTTCGCCACGACCCACACTAAAATTCAGGCCCTGCACAGGGTGCAGCATGCCAGACGAAACGGGGATATCGACCTTGAGGTCTTCAACTTCGAGTATTGCGCTCAATTTCTGTTCTCCGGTGCCGTCACATCACGAATACCATCGCCCAATAGGTTAATCGCCAAGATGAGTGCAAACAGCGCTGCACCAGGAATTCCGACCAACCAAGGGTCAAAGAACATCATGCCTTTGCCTTCTGAAATCATCAGTCCCCAGCTTGGCGCAGGAGGCTGAACACCCAGCCCCAAGAACGACAGGGCAGCTTCCAACAAAATGGCGTGGGCCATTTCAAGCGTCGCAACCACGATCAAATGGTTGGCAATGTTCGGCATAATTTCTGTCATGATGATGCGGAATTTCGAACAGCCAGCCGCCTGCGCTGCCGCTACATAATCCAGATTTCGGACCTGTAGCGTGGTACTTCGCATCACAACCGCAAAGCGATCCCAAATCAAGAGTCCAAGGACCCATATCACAATCCAAAGGGACGAGCCGACCAGCGAGACGACCGCCAACGCCACCAGAATCACCGGCATCGAAAGCCGAACAGTAATCAAATAATTGACGACCATGTCGACCCGACCACCAAAATATCCGGCAGCAACCCCAAGCGTTGTACCAATCACACCGGAAATCAGCATTGCCGCAAAGCCGATAAGCAGGGAAATCTGCGCCCCATGAACCAAACGGGTCAGGTAATCGCGGCCCTGTAAGTCCGTACCTAATGGATGGACAGGATTAACCTTGGGGCCATCGTGCCACATTGGTGGCACCATCTTATTGCTTAGATCCTGGTCAAGAATAGGATGAAAATTGGTTAGATACGGTGCAAAGATAGCCATACCGAATATCAAGAGTAGGATTGCACCGCCGATAATAATACCGTAGTGCCCAAAGACACGTCTTCGCATAGCTGACATCGCTGACGGTTCGTTTGCTTGTTCTGGCGTCGTCGTGACATTCGGCACCGAAGATGTCTTTTTGTTACCTGTATCGGACATATTAATTCACCCGTATCCGTGGATCGAGCCAAGCGTTCATTATGTCCGCCAGGAACGTGATTAAAATGTAAATGATGCTGAGAACCAGAACGATCGCCTGCATCATCGGCAAATCTGCGCGCTGAATGGATTCCCAAGCCAGGAATCCAAGTCCGTTAATAGCAAAAATGGTTTCGATGACAATCGAGCCACCCAGCATAAAACCAAACTGCACGGCTGCGAGAGAGACCACAGGAATGATCGCGTTCCGTAATGCGTGCTTGAACAACACGGTTACGGGGCGGAGGCCTTTTGCTTTTGCTGTGCGAATATAATCAGAGCCCAGCACCTCTAGCATACCAGCCCGAGTCAGGCGCATCACACCAGGCGTCACATAATACCCAAGGGCAATAGAAGGCATGATGAAGTTCATCCAACTACTAGTCCCTGTAATGGGTAACAATCTAAAGGTGATCCCAAGAAAGAATATAAGGATCAGCGCAAACCAGAAACTTGGTAATGCTTGTCCAATGACTGCAATCGTCAATGCAATGCGATCAATAATGGAGTTGGGTCGGATCGCCGCGACAACACCCAATGGAATAGCCAAAATCAAAGCAAAGGTAATTGCCGTACCGCCAAGAATCATCGTGTTAGGAAGGCGGGCGAAGATCACCTCTGACACATCCGTTTTCAGATAATGTGACCGGCCAAGATCGCCTTGCAACGCGTTACCCAGCCAACTTAAATATTGAACAATAATCGGTTGATCGTAACCGTAAACGCGGCGGATATTCTCGATATCTGATTGTGTTGCCGTTTCCCCAGCAAGCGCCATCGCGGGATCTCCGGACAAATAAATCATGGAGAATGTGAGTAGTGACACGGTCAACGCGACCAGCACAGCGACTCCCAATCTTCGCAACGCAAATTTCAACATTCGGGAACGCCCCCGCTTTCGTTTCCGTTAAAAATAGAAAGGCCCGACGGCAATGCCGCCGGGCCCATTTCTCTAACCGACGTTATTTCCACTTAGCGGTATAAAACCGTGGAATTTCGTCAGGTGTGGTTTTGAAGTCGAGGTCTTTGCTGAATGCGTAGTACTTGGCATACGTAAACATTGGCAGCCAATACAGCTCTCCCGAAATCTTCGTGAGCGCTTTTTTGTACTCAGCTTCACGTACAGCCAAATCGGTCGACGTATCAGCTTTTTCCAACGCAGCAATGACTTCTGGATCTTTTGCCGGATCGTCACGACCACCAGAGAAGAAGTGGCTGGTGATAGCCGACACATCAGGAATGGAGTTAGAGCCCCAAGTCATGTGGTTGATTGGGGTAGTTCCCTTCCAAACCAGATCACGCAGTTTGCGATACTGCATGTAGTTCATCTTTGCTTTGATGCCGATTTTTGCGAGATCGGAAATCACAGCCTCTGTGAATTCGCGCTGACGATAGGCATAGATATCGAACTCAAAGCCTTCTGGATAACCAGCTTCAGCAAGAAGCTTTTTGGCTTTCTCTGGATTGTAGTCCCATGTTGGCACGTCTTGCGCACAACCGAACTGGTCAGGGTGACATGCAGATGGAATGACAACAGATGCCGGACCAACCAGATTTTTCACGATGCTTTCGCGGTTGATCGCATGTGCTACAGCCATACGAACTTTTTTGTCCATGAAGTATTTCTGACCAGAGTCACCATCAACATCGAACGCCATATACGAAACACGCATGGTTTTAGCGTTTTCAACCGTGACCTGACCGGATTCGTTTAAACGATCCGCTTGGTCTTTTGGAACGTCCCACATCCAATCGATGGCACCGGTGAGGAGCTCAGCGATCTGGGTGTTCCCTTCTTTGATGGTACGGTAAACGAGATTGCCGATTGCTGGCGTGCCCTTTGGACCATTCTTCATGTAGTTTTCGTTGCGCTTCATGACGATCTTTTCGCCAGCAACAATTTCAGTGATTTGATAAGGGCCTGTGCCTACTGGCTGAACCGTACCAAAATCCTGCTTGCCTTCAGCATTCTTTGGCGCGCTGTCATAGTGCCCTTCAGGCATCATGAACACAGCTTGCGCAAAGTATGCGAGTGCAGCTGGGAACGGTTTGTGTAGATGAATACGAACACTGTTCGGACCCGTTTGCTCTGCATCCTTCATCCAACTGACGTTCTTAAATGTCAAAACGCCGTTGTCTTTGTTAGAAACGTGTTTAACCGTATAGACCACATCTTCAGGACCAAACTTAGATCCATCATGGAACACAACGTCTTCACGCAGATCGAAATCGATGGTGACGTTATCTACCCACTTGAAGCTAGTCGCCAACAGCGGCTTAAATTCACCGGTGTCCAAGTCACGGAACAGAAGACCATCCCATACCGTATTGCCGATAATCACAAGTTCACGGGTGTTGTTGTAGTAAGGGTCAGCGACAGCTGCTTCCCTATCTGTTGTCCAAACCAATGTATCGTTGGCTTTTCCTGCCATGACTGACGGCGCCGCGATCACGGTCGCTGCCAGTGCAATGGCTGTGGTTGCTAATAATTTGCGGAACATATTTGCTCTCGCCTCCCTGCTTTTACTGGCATTACGCATGCCACTCGCGTGGGCCGGATAAATGGCCCGCTACTGAATCAATTGTTCGACGATTTCGAGCTAGAGTCCATGCATTAAAGAAATCGACGCTCAAAAAGAACATTGATGAATGCCCCTTTCATCTACGTTCGCCAGTTATTATTGTATTACAATGCAATACAGCGTAACGTAATGCAATTATCGTATGCAGGTACAGCGGGTGCCGTCAAGCCGCCAGGATTTAGATGAGCAAGCGAAAATCAACAATTGAGTCAGATGCGGAATTGGGTGAAACATCTTTGTGCACACAAAAACCCAGTGCGCTTTATGTTGGATCGCTCGAAAAAGGTTTCCGGGTTTTGTCTGCATTCGGCGACTCAGATGCAGCATTGGGCGTAACCGAAATTGCGTTGCGAACGGGCTTGGACAAAAGTGCAGCCCAACGTTTTTCAAACACATTGCACCAATTAGGCTATTTGGAAAAAGAAGAACAAACCCGACGCTACCGCCCGGCAAGAAAGCTGATGGAGTTTGCATTTACCTATCTTCGGCATAGCTCACTGAGCGCAATCGCCATGCCGCGACTGATTGAAGCTGGTAGCATTTTCATGACGACCGTTAACTTGGCTGAACGTATCGATAATGAGATGATCTATACCGTACGTATTCCGCACCAGAACGCATCCTATGTCGCTACGGTGCCAGGACGCAAAGTACCAATTACTTGCACAGCCCCAGGGCTCGCATATTTATCCCGAATGGATCACAACGAAGCTATGGATATCGTCGAAAAATCCGAACGAAAAAAATTCAGACCATCAACAATCATTGATGTGAAAAAAATTGCAACGATCATCCGACGAAGCAAAAAAGATGGCTTCGCAGTAACTTATGAACAGTTGCTGCCTCGTGAAATAAGTGTTGCCGCCCCTGTTCTCGATACTCACGGCTTTCCACTCGCCGTCGTTCATATCCCCGCCTATAGCCCGGGTTGGACAGTTGAAGATGCGCGGAAAAAAATAGGCCCTCTTGCGGTGGAAACAGCAGACAAGATATCGAGCGCCCTAATGACATCCAGTCATTGAGGCATTGCTTAACCAACTAAGGAGTTGAAATGACTTTTCGAGTTCTCACCGGTTTGTTCGGACATGAAAGCAATGCATTCTCAAAGCTTTCAACAACTTTGGATAATTTTGAAAACTACCTTTTAGCATTCGGCGATGATGTCCCCGCCGCAATAGAGGGTGCACAGATTGAGCCCACGGGTGTCGAACAAGCCGCAGAAATACACGGATGGAAACTAGTGCGATCCATCGTCGCCTGGGCGACACCGTCTGGCCCAGTGGCACGCGATGCATGGGATAAAGGCCGGGCTGCGATACTAGAGGCAGCCAAAAACGGTGCCATCGATGGTGTGTTGTTAAATCTTCATGGCGCGATGGCAACAGTAGACCACGCCGATGCCGAGGGTGTTTTACTCTCAGACCTTCGAGACGTCATCGGTCCGAATATCCCTGTGGCAATCACATTGGATCTTCATGCCAACGTTACCGATTTGATGACTGAACATGCAGATATTATCTGCGCCTACCGAACTTATCCGCACATTGATCAGGTCGCGACATCGTTGCGCGCAGCCGCGGTGCTTGATCGTACGATGAAGGACGAGGTTAAACCAACGGTCGTTACCGTCCGGCGCGATACCATTGATGGCCTGGATGATGGCCGAACCACGACCAAGAACCCTATGACAGAATTGCTGGCTCGGGCTGAAAAACTTGAGAGCCAAAACGACGGCGTTTTACTCGTCAGCATCCACGCCGGTTTTACACCCGCCAATTTATACGAAGCAGGACCCACAGTGTCTGTTACCGGCGACGGCAATGACCCACGGTTTAAAGCCATAGCCGATGAATATATGGATTATGCCTGGGAAACCCGGCATTTCGATTCCAACACTTACCTGAGTGTTGTTGACACAATCG